>JBOHIT010000110.1:0-2548 GCA_050726155.1 Bradyrhizobium sp. | reverse complement strand
GATCTGGATATCGGGGCTCGCCCAGGCGGCTTCCGTTCCGCAGGCCGCGGGACAGATCAACCCTTCGTCGCGCGCGTTGGCGCCGATCGCCGCCGGCAACACGCCCGCGACCGGCGCGATCGATCCGTCGAGACCTAACTCGCCGAGCACCGTGAAACCGGAGAGCGCGTCGGGCGGGATCGCGCCGATGGCGGCCATCAGGCCGAGCGCGATCGGCAGGTCGTAATGGCTGCCTTCCTTCGGCACGTCGGCGGGGGCGAGGTTGACGGTGATCCGGCGCGCTGGCAGCGCCAGCCCGGAGGCGATCAGCGCCGAGCGCACCCGCTCACGGGCCTCGGACACCGCCTTGTCGGGCAGGCCGACGATCGCGAATGCCGGCAGCCCGGGTGCGACCTGCACCTGCACGTCGACCGCCCGGGCCTCGATCCCCTCAAAGGCTACGGTAGAAACGCGTTGAACCATGCCGACCCCTTGGCTCAATCAAGGGTAGCGGAATGGAGAAAGGAGTGCAAGAACATTACGGGAACGTCTGATCCCTTATGGTCCCGGGTACTGGCCTGTTTCGACCATCCGTGGCCTAATTTGAAAAAACTAGGTGGCCTGATTTGAAGTGTGATGCCTGTGTGATGTACAGCACAGCGACCAGTCCGATCACCGCGTATCCCTCGATCACGGCTGGCGGGAATGGTCTCGCCGCGGAAAACAATCAGGATAGCTGGAGATGAAAAGCGTTTTGAACGCACCGGGCGCACATCTCTTTGCACTGCTCTTTATGTCGTTCGCCGCCGGTGCGCTCGCCATTGTGGCGTTTGAGAGAGCCCTGCGCAACGACAGCGAGTGGATGATTTTGGCTGGTGTTACCGTCATCTTTCTCGTCACGATATGCATCAACGCCATTCGGCTTATTAGAAAGACCACGGGAGCGGGAACATGACCAACGATTATCGCGAACTGAGCGCTGAAGAACTTAGCTCCGTTTCGGGCGGCGGGATTATCGAAAGCGCTCTGAACTTTGCAGGACAAGTGTTGCGCAACTACCAGATCAACACCGTGATTGAAGGACTTCAGAACGTTAACAAGCCGCGCGGAACAAGCCCGATGGGCACGCCCGCATAGCAACGCGGCATCAGTCTCCGGTATTGCAGGCCGATATCGCCAATTGCGCGAATGAAGCCGGCAACTCTCTGGCCTGATTTGAATCTGCGAGTGGCCTATTTGGGCCAGTACCCGGTCCCGCTAATCACGATAATGACCGGCGGGATTCAGGCGCTCTAGGAACTCAGTCACTGCCTTTGCCGCCGCAGCAGGCGCTCGTTGTAGAAGAAAATGCGGTGCGTCCAACATTACGCATTCAAGATCGCGGCGTAGCGACTTTAGTCGCTCAGCCGTTTGAGGAGTGATCAACCGGTCCTGTGTCCCGCCGAGATAGAGTACTGGCACGGGGCACCGTATGAACGCTTCTGTAGCATCAACGGAGAGCGTTGCCTTGATGCGGCCAGCGAGAACGGCCGGATCGATCGACTTGAGACAATCAATTGTGCGCACAATCAGTGCGACCGGAGCGCTGCTGCCGAATAAGAACCGTCTCATGACGAGAATCTGACCCGGCAATCGGAAAATAAACGGGTGCACTATATGTCGGGCGAAACTGGGTATCCAAGCGACGGGCCGCGATTTGAAGCTCGCAACTAGGATGACCGCGACAAGGTGCGGATGCCCGCGCGCTGCGATGCGTAGCGCAAGGGGTCCAGAGAAGCTCTCAGCAAGAATAACGAACGGCTGGCCTTGGGGCAGCGAACGTAGGACGTAGGTTTCTAGTGCTCCATAATCATTCGCATCCCTCGGAAAAGAGATGACGTGCGGCTTGAACATTGGGGGCAGTGCGTTGAGAAACCATTCAAAGAGCCGACCCGATCCATCAAGCCCCGGGAGCATGACCAACGAGAGGGGTGAAGTATCTTGAGATGCTTGCTGCTCCACCGTCTCCGTGCCCTCAATTCAACTTCCCCGCCGCGACCACTGCCGTATTCGCCGCCGGCTGCTCCAGCATCTTCAGCGCGGCGTCGAGGCCGTTGCGCAGATTGGCGGCGGCGGTCGGGGTGCAGCGGAGGCGGCCTGAGGAGATGAATTTGACCTCGGTCGCGCCATCGGACTTCGGCACGAGGATGCGGGTGGCGAGCTCGATCTCAATCGAGCCGTTCATGGTGCCGTAGGCGCCGACGATGTCGAAATAGACCAGTGGGGCCGCGGCCCCGCTGTCCTCATAGATGAGTTCGCCTGGCTTGGCGGGCGGTTGGTCGGTCAAAGGGCTCTCCAGATCGTGTCAGGGCTCATTCGCTGAATGCCCCTTACGCCATTTGGAAGGGCGCCGATGGCCTTTCTACGCGGCTGTCACGCCGGCCTCGGCGAGCCGGCTCTTTCGCACCGCGAATGCCTCGTTCACCGTCTCCATGAAGCGGCTCAGCCACTGCTCGGCGGTCTGGGCGCGCAACTCCGCCTCGGCGAGTTGTCGTTCAAGTTCTTCGGCCCGCGCCTCGCTTGCGGTCAG
>JBOHIT010000109.1:0-6651 GCA_050726155.1 Bradyrhizobium sp. | reverse complement strand
GGATAGACCCCCCGCAAGACCTCCTCGAAATGGCCTTTGACGGCCTCATTGCACAGGCAGGAGCGGATTTTCAGCGCATCGGGGTTGCGGACCAGGATCGAGCCGCGGCGGGTCTCCAAGACCCCCTCGGCCTTGAAGCTCTGGATCACCCGGCTGGTATAGCTGCGGCCGACCCCCAGCAGCGTCGCCAATTGCTCATGGGTCAGCGGCACCACGTCGTCGCCGTCGGTGCGTTCCATCGCCGAAATGATCCATTTCGCGGTCCGCTGTTCGATCGAGTGGATCGCATTGCAGGCGGTGGACTGGAACATCTGGGCCAGCATGCAGTCGGCGTAGCGGGCGAAAACGTTGCTCAGCGTCGCGGATTGCTTCTTGGCGGCGTCCAACTTTCCGACCGGCAGCCGCACGAACGGCCCGGCAAACTTGACCATGATGCGGGTATAGGCCGGCAGAAAGCCCTGGCTGACGATGCCGCCGACCGCGCCCTCGCGCCCGATCAGGATGGTCTCGACGTCGCGGCCGTCCTCGTTGGTCACGAGATAGGACACGAGGCTGGGACCACAGGGGAAGTGCACGACCTCGACGTCGTCGCCGGGGCTGTAAAGCACGTCGCCCGCATTGGCATCGGCCTCGGCGAGATGCGGGGCGATCAGCGCGAAATCGGAGCTGTTCAGACGCCGTAGCAAATTGTTCAAAGGCCGCTCGCCGGTCGTCTCGTCGCGTCGCGTCTGCATCCAAAGTTCCTCTGTTCCCCAAGCGCACAATAACGAAGCTGGTCGCGGTTTTATGTTCACTAGTGAACAGACAGTAGAACTCCGGTGTGATGGTTTCAGTTCCGGAACCGATGGATGCGCTTTCACAGGCGTCAGTGGGGCAATCACTTCCGGGGCTTCGGCCCGGGCAACCGGACAAAGACAGTGAACCTGGGACTGGCGATTACAATGGAACCCGTCGCGGACGGCATGCCCAACGACGTCCTCATTGTCGAGGACGACCCGATCATCGCGCTCGACTTCGAGGACACCCTGCTCGGCTTTGGGGTGAAAACGGTACGAACGGCCGGATCGGTGGCGAAGGCGCTCGCCTTGATCGAGCAGCAGCCGCCGGATTTTGCCCTGCTCGATGTCGGCCTGATTCGCGAAAAGAGTTTTGCGGTTGCCGAGCGGTTGGATGCGCTGAATATCCCGTTTGCCTTCGTCACCGGCTACGGCGCCGATGCCAGGCTTCCGGCGGCCCTCGCCGGCAAGCCGCGATTGCCAAAACCATACTCCACCGAGGCGTTGCTCGCTCTGTTGAAGCGATAGGCCGCGCGGCCTAAATCCGCTTCGGATCCAGCGTCGTCGACCACAATGCGACGTCGGCGCGGTCGCGCAAGGTCACGATCATCTGTCCGGTGGCGCCGTCGATCTTGACGTGACCGAAGAACTGCATGCCGGCGGATGGCGGCAGGTTCTGCTTGTCGAGACCCGGCGCCTTGACGAACTTCACTTCGGGCCCGAACGTGTTGTCGAGTTCGTTGGGACCGAACGTGCCGGCGTGTAGCGGACCGGAGACGAATTCCCAGAACGGATCGAAATCCTGGAATTGCGCCTTGTCGGGATTGTAGTAGTGCGCGGCGGCATAGTGCACGTCAGCCGTCAGCCATACCGTGTTGACGACGCCCGAGATCTTGATGAAGCGCAGGATGTCGGCGATCTCGAGTTCACGGCCGCGCGGCGGACCGTCGCCCTGCGCGAAGGCTTCCGAGCCCTTTTTGTTGGCCGCATCGTCATAGACGATGATGCTGAGCGGCATGTCGGAGGCGATCACCTTCCAGGTCGCGCGCGAGTTCAATAGCCCGCGTTTCAGCCAGGCCAATTGATCGGGGCCGAGGAAATAGCTTTCGGGGCCGTAAGCAGTTTGCAAATTGGGCCCGTTGGGGCCGCGATAGCTGCGTTCGTCCAGCATGAACACGTCGAGATGCGGGCCGTAACTGAGCGTGCGATAGACCCGGCCCGGCTCGTTGAGGTTCTCGCGGATCGGATACATTTCGTGGAACGCGCGTGCCGCTCGCGCCGCAAGCAGGCTGATGTCACGCTCCTTGTAAGTCGCGGGGAGCTGCTTCGACAGCGACCAGTTGTTGGTGACTTCGTGGTCGTCCCACTGCACGAACACCGGCACTTCCGCGTTGAAGGCGCGGACATGTTCGTCCATGAAATTGTATTTATGGGCGGCGCGGAATTCGTTGAGCGTCTCGGCCACCTTGGCTTTTTCCTCGATGGTGACGTTCTTCCACACCTTGCCGTCGGCAAGCGTCACTTCGGACTTGAGTGGACCGTCGGCATAGACGGTGTCGCCGGAATGCAGCAGGAAATCCGGGCGGTGCTTGCGCATGGTGGCGAAGGTGAACATGCCGCCGTCATCGGGGTTGATGCCCCAGCCTTGTCCGGCGACATCGCCGCCCCAGACGAAACTGACGTCGCGGCGGTCGGCCGGCGCGGTGCGGAAGCGGCCGACGACGGCCTCGCTCGCGATGTCGATATGCGACAGGTCGCGAAACCGGACGCGATAGAAAATCTCCTGACCGGCGGGCAGGTTTTCCAGCAGCATCTTGGCGGTGAAATCGCTTTCGGGCAGCGCCGCGACCGGCGGCAGCGCTCTCGCATTGGAAAATGACTCAGTGGTCGCGACCTCGACCATCATTTGCGAAGGCCGGTCCGCGCGCGCCCACACCACGCCGCCATCGGCGCCGACGTCGCCGGACTGCACGCCATGGCTGATCGCCGGCCGGTCGGCGGCGCGGCTGAGATAAGGCATCGCGATGACGCCGAAGCCGGTTGCTGCGGTGGAGGAAAGAAAGCGTCGACGGGAAATTCTAACGGGCATGCGAGCCTCACCTGGTCCGGGCGCGAGATGGTGCGGGCAGACTTAGGAAGGTTCTATGACGGCCGGATTACAGGAACAACGGAATAAGATTGAGCATGATCTCTTCGGAAAACCGGTGCCCACTTTTCCGGATCATGCTAGCCGCCGGCAGCCCTGAACTGGGCACTCGCGCGCTGTAAATTCTGCGGCATGCTCATCAACAGCGCCTTGCGGTCAGCGACGGCGTTGTGGAACTGCTCGAGCGCGATGTTGAAGGCGGTCAGCGCGCCTTCCTCGACGGCGCCGTGCTCGAAACATTCCAGCGTATGGCGCAGGATTCCGTCGGCCTCGGTCTGCATCTGGTCGAGCTCTTCCACCGAATCGCAAACGCGGGCGGCGGCAAGCAGGTCGAGCAGCCGGTCACGCTGCGAATTGCTGGCAATACGCTCGTCTTTCTTCAAATAGCCCGCGAACCAGGCACCGGCCGAGCCCATCGCCGACAACCCCATCAAGCCCCACCAGATGAAATCGCTGTAGCGTTCGAGGAAGGTCTTTTCTTCGCCGTCGACAAAGGCGGCGGCCCCGGGATGCACGGGAATGGTGGCGTCCTTGTCGGTGTCCGGCGTCTCGATCTTGGCGGCCAGCGGATATTCGTTCTTCAGCGTTTGCCGGATCGCGAATAATTGCCTGGTGAAGACCGCGATGGTGGATTCGGACACACCCTTTCGCGCCACGATGTGATGCGAGAAGCTGATCGTCTTGACTTCCTCTTCCGGCTTGGCCGGCGCGCCGCCGAAGGCGCCGGCGGGAATTTCGGAAGCTTCATAGGCCGGCTGGTTTTGTGCAATCGCCTCCGCCGAATCGATCGCGAGGAAGGTTGGTGTACCGCCGTCGCGCATCGACGCCGCGATCGCATCGGTGGTGATCTTGCTGTTGACCGGGCCCGCCGCAAGATAGACATCCGCCTTTTGGTTGCGGATGGCGTCGACCGCCTCGGAGACCGGAAACTGCACGATGTCGACCTTGGCTGGATCGACGCCGTATTGCTGCAGGATCACCTTCAGCAAATTGACATTGGCCTCGGTGCGGCCGACGACGCCGACGCGACGTCCGGCGAGCTGCGTGATTTTGGTGATCGCGGGAGCGGCCTTCTTGCCCTTGCTTTTGGCCTTGCTGGCCGAGGGCACCCACAACACCGCGACGTTCTTGCGCAGCGTCGCCACGGCCTGCGCGTTCTTGGGCACTTCGAGGTCGCCCCGGATGATCGCGAGATCGGCTCTGCCGTCGCCAAGCAGCTTGGCGCTCGCCTGGGCACTGTCGGTCTGCACCGGGCGTAGCCGAACCTGACCGTGCGGCTGGTTGTTGAGCGCTTGCGTCAGCGCCTGAACCACCTTGAGGTCGTCGCTGCCGACCGGGCCGACCGCGATCCGCAGGGTCACCGGCCGCGTCGCAATATGATAACCGGCCGCCCCGACGCCGACGATCGCCAGCACGCCGGCCAGCAGGATGAAGGCCAATCGCCGTCGCGCCGAGCGGGGCGAGGGGAGAGGCAGCGCTTCAGCTGGAGCCGGGCCGTCGGTCATTAATTCCTGAACGGTCGTTTGAGGTGCAATTTTATCGTGCCAAACGGGCTACCGCCGCATTCTAGCAAATTACAAGCCGGACTGAGGTTACATCTCCGTCATGGTTACCAGCGGCCATAGGACGCGTCTGTGTCCACTTTGCGGCCTTATTCCGGGCGGGGATCCCGCGGGGGCTGTTCGGTGTTAGGGTAAGGCTGGTGATGAAACGCGGAGGCGATCATGGCGGAACGGCTGTCGGCAGAAGCGCGAACGGCGTCGCTTGCGGAACTATCAGGGTGGTCCGAGGTATCCGGCCGCGAGGCGATTGCCCGGACCTTCACCTTCAAGGATTTCAACGAGGCCTTCGGCTTTATGGCCCGCGTGGCGCTGGTGGCGGAGAAGAACGACCATCACCCGGAATGGAAGAACGTCTACAAGACGGTGGAAGTGGTGCTGGCGACCCACGACGCCGGAGGTGTCACCAGGCTGGATATCCAGCTTGCCAAGGCCATGAACGGGATCGCACGGCAGCTTGGCGTCGCCTGAGGCCGGCGAAGCGATCTTGCGGTGGCTGTCGGACATCCCCAATTCTGTCCCGTAGGGTTTTCGAGCGAAGCGG
This sequence comes from Bradyrhizobium sp., assembly GCA_050726155.1. GTDB lineage: Bacteria > Pseudomonadota > Alphaproteobacteria > Rhizobiales > Xanthobacteraceae > Bradyrhizobium. The sequence continues at coordinate 1,626 of JBOHIT010000109.1, read as the reverse complement.
AAACCGGTTCGCGTGAAGAAAGCGCGTCAAAACAGAAGTCCAGCCTGCCGCGGCGAACCGCCGCGCCGGACTTGAGGGAGCGCCAGCATGGCATCGTCCGAACACAGCGTGGGTTTTGAACCGGCCGACCGGCTGGCGCAGGACCGTGAAAGCGTGCGCCGGCGCTTCTGGAAGAAGCTGAAGCAGGGGGTGGCGATGCTTCCCTTCGCCGAGGATCTGCTCGCCGCCTATTACTGTGCGTTCGACAAACAGACGCCGCGCCATGTGCAGGCGGCGCTGCTTGGCGCCATCGCCTATTTCATCCTGCCGTTCGATTTCGTCCCCGACGTGCTGCCGGTGCTCGGCTTCACTGACGACGCCGCGATCCTGGCCACCGCCATCCGCATGGTGGCCGGCCACATCACGCCGGAGCATCGCGAAGCGGCGCGAACAGCGTTGAAGCGCGGCGTCGAAACGCAAGACGCGGAATAGTCCCGCAATCATTCCCGCGATCGGGACTTCGCCTGCGGCTCACCATCAGGGATGCAGAATCACCTTGCCCATCGCCTTGCGGCCGGCGAGCACTTTCAGCGCCTCGGCGGTTTGCGCCAGCGGGAAGGTGCGGTCGACATGCGAGGAGATCTTGCCCTCCGCGGTCCACTTCACGAGTTTCTCCAGATTGGCACGATTCTTCTCCGGGTTGAGCCGGGCCCAGGCGCCCCAGAACACGCCGCGGATATCGCAGCCCTTCAGCAGCGCCAGATTGAGCGGCATTTTCGGAATGTCGCCGGCGGCGAATCCGATCACCAGGAAGCGGCCTTCCCACGCGATCGAGCGCAGCGAGGCCTCGGCGTAGGTGCCGCCGACCGGATCGAAGATGATGTCGACGCCCTTGCCGCCGGTGAGGCGGCGCAAGCCCTCCTTGAGATCTTCCTTGCTGTAGTTCAGGCCAAGCTCGGCGCCATGCGCCTTGGCGAATTCGAGCTTCTCGTCGGACGAAGCGCAGGCGATCACCTTCAGGCCCATCAGCTTGCCGAGTTCGCAGGCGGCGAGACCAGTGCCGCCGGCCGCACCGAGCACAGCCATGGTTTCGCCGGGCTTGAGGCTGGCGCGATCCTCCAGCGCATGCAGCGCGGTGCCGTAGATGATGAAGATTCCGGCGGCGCGATCGAAATCCAGATTGTCGGGAATCTTCACGATCGAATTGGCCGGCAGCGCGATCTTTTCGCGCGCGCCATTATGGCCGCAGGACGCCGCGACGCGGTCGCCGACCTTGAGGTCGGTGACGCCACTGCCGACGCTTTCGATCACGCCTGCGACTTCGGCGGCCGGCGAGAACGGGAACGGCGGCTTGATCTGGTACTTGCCCTGGATCATCAGGATGTCGAAGAAATTCAGCGCCGCGGATTTGATCGCGATCACGGCCTCGCCCGGTCCGGCCACGGGATCGGGCACATCGGCCAGCACGAGGTCGTCGGGTTGGCAATATTGCGAGCAGAGAATGGCTTTCATGGACACACCTGAGTTTCGGACGCACAAAGAAGACTGAACGCTTCTTGCCGGATTTGACGCCGGGCTACAATCCGATTCGGTGTCTTTGGGCTGTGCGCAGGGCTATCCTGCGTCATTGCGAGCGCAGCGAAGCAA
>JBOHIT010000108.1:0-4904 GCA_050726155.1 Bradyrhizobium sp. | reverse complement strand
GCCAGCGGGCCCATGTCGGTGCCGCCATATTCGGCGGCGTGGCGCATGCCGAGGAAACCGAGCGCGCCCATGCGCCGATAGATTTCGCGCGGGATCTTGCCGTCGCGCTCCCATTGCTCGCCATGCGGCACCACTTCCTTCTCGACGAAGCGGCGCACCTGCTCACGCAGCATCCGCAGTTCCTCGGACAGTTGCGGCTGCTCCGAGAAATGGAATTCGCTGTCGGAATGACTACGGGAATCGGAGGACCTGACGTTCATGATGATGCCCTCTCGTCCCGGATGTGAAGGTGACGCTTGAGAAATTGCGCGATCGATGCGATGGCCCGATGCGCCTCGGGAAGCTCGGCGCCGAACATCTGGAACACATGGATCATGCCATCCCAGATCTCCAGATGAACCTCGATACCGGCGGCGCGCGCCTTCTCGGCGAACATGACGGAATCGTCCAGCACGGTTTCGCGGTCGCCGACCTGGATCAAGAGCGGCGGCAGGCCCTGGAGCTCGGCATAGAGCGGCGATACCAGGGGGTCGCAGGGATCGCCCTGCCCGCCCAGATAATCCTTTGCCAGCGCCAGGATCATCGGGCGTTGATGGATCGGGTCGGCCTCCGCCCGGCTGACGTAACTGGCGCCGGTTGCCGCGAGGTCGGTCCAAGGCGACATCAGCACTGCCGATACCGGGAGCGGCAGCCCCTGTTCGCGCAAGGCCAGCATGGTGGAGAGCACCAGATTGCCGCCGGCGGAATCTCCGGCAAAGGCAATGTTATCCGATCTCAACCCGCGATCGAGCATCCAGCCATAGGCCGCGAGCGCGTCATCGAGCGCTGCCGGGAAACGATGTTCCGGCGCGAGACGGTAGTTGATGGCGAGCACGCGGCAGCCGCTGGCGAGCGCGATCTGCGCGATGAGATCCCGGTGCGAGGCCACCGAGCCGATGCGAAAGCCGCCGCCGTGGAAATAGAGAATGGCCTTGTCGAGCGGCGCGTTGGCCGGCGAGATCCATTCGCCATCGACGCCACCGGCGGAGACGCGCTCGCATGTGACCGATGCCGTGCTGCCGCCGAACGCCGCATCCCAATCGCTGCGCATCTGGGCCACCGTCGTATCGCGGTTCCAGCCGCGGTAGACCGCGCGGATGCGTGCGATCGCAAGATCGATCGGCGCTATCGCAATATCTTCGCCTGCACGCGCCATCTCAGCCGCCCACTCCCATGCCGCCGGATACGCCGATGGTTTCGCCGGTGATATAGGCCGCCTGGTCGGAAGCCAGGAACAGCACAGCCGTGGCGACTTCCTCGGGCTCGCCGAGCCGCCGCAACAGCGTAGCATCGGTCATCGCGCGCAAGATCTTGTCGCCGCCCTGGGCGACGGCCGCTTCCAGCATCGGCGTGCGGATCGGCCCCGGCGCGATTGAATTGGCGGTGATGCCAAAGCGCGCGTTTTCGCGTGCGATGCTCTTGGTGAACGCGATCACGCCGCCCTTGGCGGCGGAATAGACCGCGCCGCCCTTGGAACCCAGCCGTGCGGCTTCCGAGGTGATGTTGATGATGCGCCCGAAACCGGCGGCCTGCATCGCCGGCAGCGCGGCGTGGGTGCAGGCAAAGGTAGCGATGAGATTGACCGCAAGCAGTTTTGCCCAATCTTCCGGCGTCGTGTCGGTGAAGAACGCATGCTGGTCGACGCCGGCATTGTTGACGACGATATCGAACGGTCCGTGCTGTGCCATGATCGCGTGCACCATCTCGGTATCGCCGACATCGAGATGGACCGCGGTCGCTCCGACCTGCCCGGCCAGGTCGGATGCTCCAGCGAGATCGATATCGGCGATTACGACGTGCGCCCCGGCCTCCGCGAAACTTCGCACGATCGCCGCGCCGATGCCTTGGGCGCCGCCCGAGATGAAGGCGAGGCGGCCATCGAGCCGCCCGAAAAGCCGGGTACCGGGCGCGGGCACTGATCAGCGTCCCGTAAAGTTGGGTTTGCGGCGCTCGATCACGGCGGCGAGCCCTTCGCGGGCGTCGGCCATCCCTGACAGTTCGGACACGGTGCGCGCTTCTTCCGACAGGCATTGCTCGATACTGAGCGCGGTTCCGGCCCAGACCAGCCGCTTGGTCGCGGCCAGCGCCTTCGGCGCACCGGCCGCCAGTTCGCGCGCCATCGCGAGAGATGCCTCGGCCAATTCGGCATCGGGAACGACCTTGGTAACGATGCCCATAGAAAGCGCCTCGGGGGCCGAAATCACCGGATTGGTCAGGAGGATCGACATCGCGCGACGCAGGCCGACCAGGCGCGACAGCGTCACAGACACACCGGCGTCAGGCGCCATCGCGACGCGCGTCGCGCCGGCGAGGAATTTGGCGGATTCACCTGCGATGACGATATCGGAGGCGCAGACGAGCCCGAAACCGCCGCCGCCTGCTGCAAAGCCCTGCACCGAGGTGATCACCGGCGCTTCCAGCCGCAGCAACCCGGTCACGGCGTTCTGCAAATAGGCGGTGGCCTGCCTGATATAGTCGGGCAACTTCTCACCCTTCGACGCAAAGGCTCTGACATCGCCACCCGCGCAAAAATTCGTGCCCTCGCCGCTCAGCAGCAGCACGCGCAGGTCCGGCGCGCCGTGGCAGACCATGATGGCGTCGCACAGCGCGCTGAGAAGCTCGGCGCTCATGCCGTTGGCGGCATCGGGGCGGTTGAGCCGCAGCCGCGCAATGCCGTCGGCGATGTCGAGCAGAACGGGACCTTTATCGATCATGGCAAGCTTCCGGGTTAGATGAGAAACGAGAGCGTGAACAGTGCCTTCTCGTTGTTGACCAGGATCACCTTCTTGTACGCCATTCGCAACTCGCCATCGACATAACGCAACCGGTATTCGTTACGGGCGGCCCAGATCGTGTCGTCGCGCAGGCTGGATTCGAACACCATGCTGTTGCTGGCAACCGAGATATCGCCGCCCGGCTGTTCCTCCAGCAATTCGATGTTGGAGACCAGCCGCCGCAGCCGCGATTGCGGCGTCTGGGTGTGGCGTTTTCCGGTCAGCAATTGCTTGATGCGCAGCGAAATACGCGAGCGGTTGTCGTAGATGATCGACATTTCCTTTTCGGGATCGATGTCGTCGCCATTGGCCGGCACCCAATAGACGCCGTCGTCGGTCCACAGCGCCTCCCAGGCTTCATACTGGTGCTCGTCCTGCAGCCGCGCCTCCTTGTAGATAAAGGCGGTGACGGCTGATATCAGCGTGGCGCTGCTTTCGCGCGACAACATCACACCGCCTCCATCAGGCTGCGGTAGTGACGCCAGATGCCGCGCGACGGGATTTCATCGGTAACGTGGCCGACCTTGAAACCGAGTTCATCCTGGCGCTCGCGCTTCTCGCCGCGGCCGAGGAAAATCCATTCGGGGTTACGCGCCAGCACGCCGCGATGGCAGCGCTCGTACATTTCGGAATCATCCGCCAGCAGCAAGCCGGCGGGACCGACCGAACCCATGGTCTGCTGGCGCAGACGCCGGTTCATGTCGGGCGCGCCCTTGAACTGCAAGGCCGTAACGTGCTGCACGCTGTCGTCGACCGCGAGCGGCTGGATCACGAACATCTGGATTTCCGCGATGAACAGGTTCGGGAAGATCATCACATGCGGCGTGCCGTCGATCATGATCTCGCGTGCCTTCTGGTCGCCATAGGCGGCCTTCATCCGCGCCGTGTAATCCGGCAGCCGTTCCTCGGTGGTGCCGAACCAGCTCATCGGCGCGTCGCGCTTGCGGAATTCCGGCCGCAAATCGATCTCGGTATGGCCGTTGCCATAGTCACGCGTCACCGCGGTCGATGCGCCGCCATAGAGCTTGCCGATCGCACTGTCGGCGACGCCGAAGATCGAGGAATGCACGAAGGCCGGGTGATAACCGTCGCACTCGTTCTCCAGGATGAATTTCCAGTTGGCCTTGACGCGGTGCTTGAGGAAGCCGGCGGTGACCTCGACCTCGCCTTCCGGCGAGAAGCGAACCAGGCGGTCGATGGTCTCGGCCGCGCCGCCGAGATGCTCCTCCAGTGTGGGGCCTTCCGCCGCGAACGAGCCAAAGACAAAACCGCGATAGGACTGCACCCGCGTCACGCGGCCCAACGCCAGTTTTGACTTGTCCTGGCCTTCATAGCCGTCCGGGAAGGCGTAGCCGACCAGCCGGCCGTCATTGGCGAAGGTCCAGGAATGGAACGGGCACGTGAAGGAGCGTGCGTTGCCCTTGTCATACGAGCAGACCTGGTTGCCGCGATGCGAGCAGCGATTGAGCAGCAGATTGACCTTGCCCTGCTCGTCGCGGGTCATGATCACGGATTGCGGCCCGATCGACTTGACGACGTAATCGTTGGCGTTCGGCACTTCGCTCTCGTGCCCGACATAGACCCAGGTGCGGTACCAGATGTTCTGCAGCTCGGCCTCGAAGATGGCGGGGTCGCTGTAGAGCGAGCCGTGCACCCGGTCCGGCCGGATCAATTCGCCCCATTGCGACGCGCGCGGCACGACGTTCATCGCTGCATCTCCCACTGACTGGCCGGGCTCTCTTGCGGAGACCTGCGGCTGGGTTAATAATAATCCGACTGACCGTTCGAATAATAGCACCGCTGTTTGATGGCTTCAAGGACATTTTCCAGCAAGTGGGGGAGAACATGAAGCTGCCATCTCGCGGCCCAATGCGCCCGAGGTTTGCCGATATTTTCAGCGCCTCTCGAAACAGAGGGCGCAGGGAATGCCGGATGCGCGCTGCACCCGCGATCTCATGTGCAATGTGCACAAGGAAGTGCGCACATGAGCATACAGGGCAGCGGAGAACATCCGACATTCCCTGCGCAATGGCTTTACGGTTTATAGCGTGCTCTCCCCGGAGAACGGCTCTTTTGCCTCCGTTGCGCCCT
>JBOHIT010000107.1:0-4981 GCA_050726155.1 Bradyrhizobium sp. | reverse complement strand
ACGTCAACGAGGTCGCCTACACCACGCTCTATCCGCAGGCCAATTCCTGGTACATGGGCGCCAACGTGCCCGGCAAGCCGCGCATCTTCATGCCCTATATCGGCGGGGTCGGGCCGTACCGCCAGATCTGCAACGATGTCGCGGCCAAGGGCTATGAGGGTTTTGCGATGACGGGCACGGAGCAGCCGCGCAAGCTGGCGGTGTCTTAATTGTAGCCGCTGCGTAGGGTGGGCAAAGCGAAGCGTGCCCACCATCTTGCATCATGAGACGACGACAGGTGGTGGGCACGGCGCGAAGTGCGCCTTTGCCCACCCTACGGATCAATTCCGTAACCGCCGTCCCAGCACCTCAACAAACCGGTCCGCGTCAGCCTCGTCATTATAAACATGCGGCGACACCCGCAGCCGTCCGAGGCGCGGCGCGGCGTAGACGCCTTCGCTTGCCAGCCCCTCGATCAGGCCTGCCGGGATGCCACCTTTGAAGGCGAGGCTCAGAATGTGCGGGGCACGCAAGCGGGCATCCGGCACGCTGACACCGAGGCCGCGCACGCCTTCCGCGATCCGCTCGGTCAGCATTGCGATGCGCTGGACCACCGCCGAGGCACCCCATTCGGCTAGCATTTCCATGCCGATGGACGCCATCTCCATCGAGATGAAATAGTCGCGCTCGCCCATGTCGAAGCGGCGCGCATCGGGCACATAACTCAAATCCGTGAAATAGACGTTGTTCTCGGCGCGGACGTCGCGGCGGCCGGCCGAGGTCTGCTCCAGCGGTATGCCGTTCTGATGGCGCTTGGCGACGTAGAGGAAAGCGCGGCCATAAGGCCCGAGCACCCATTTATAGGTCGGGAACAGCACGAAATCGGGATCGAGGCGTGTCACGTCCATCGCCAGCACGCCGACGCCTTGCGTCGCGTCGATCAGGAAAGCGGCACCCTGCCGCCGCAGCGCCGCGGCAACCTTATCGACATCGACCAACCCGCCATCCGACCAGTGCACCGAGGAAATCGAGGCGAGGCCAACCGGCGGCGCACCCGATCGTTCGATCGCCGCGAGCACCGCCGATGTCCAGTCGCGGTCATCGGGTTGCCGAACCGTCTCGACGCTGAAGCCCTGCGCCTCCGCCCGCGCGTGCCATTCGAGCACCGGGGAGGAGTGATCGCTTTCCAGCACGATCACGCGCGTGCCGCGGGGAATGGTCAAAAGCTTCGCCGCCGTCGCGACGCCGTAACTGACCGAGGGGATCAGCGCGACATCGGAAGGCTCGGCCTTGATCAGCCGCGCGGCGGCCGCTCGAGCGCGCTCATTCTGTTCGCCGGCGAAGCTGGCCGGGAGCTTCCACGGCGCGCCCTTGCGCCCGACGGCGGCGCGGCCGGCTTCCAGGGTCCGGATCGGCAAGGGGCTGTAGGAGGCGGCGTTGAGATAGCAAACATGGGACGGGATTTCGAACAAGGGGCGCTGCGAGGCAAGCATTTGGATGGTCTCTTTTGGAGCGACACATCCACTATGGCCGATGTCGATCAGGCCAGCCACAAAAGCATTGCTCCGAGTATGCTCGCCGCGCCTTGATCGTCCGCCGAACTCGCCGGGCAAACGAAGGGCGACCGCCTTTGAGGGCGGTCGCAGTGTTCTGCTTCGGCTACTTTGGCGCGTCGTAGAGTGGCTTTCCCTTGTCGACGATATGGACGGTCAGCAGCTTCAGCGTCTTGTCGCCGACAATCTTGAATCCGCCATGTGCGACCTCGCGAACGTTGATGGCAGCTGCCCCCGTCGCGAGCGATATTTGCTTGCCGTCCGGCAATTCGGCGGTTGCGCCCTCAAGGACGTAAAATGCCTCTTCACCATGGTGGATATGTCGAGCGAGCGTCTCGCCCGGCTTGGTTTCAGAAATGCTGACGACGACCTCCATATTCGTGCCGGTCAAGTCGCTTCGTTTCAGCTCCTTGCGGTCGGTCGGATTCTGGGCATGAGCGGCACAAATCAAAGCGCCGGTAGCAACAATTGCGGCAATCCATCTGGTATGAATAAACATCAGCGTCTCCCTATTTATCAGGAGGCGCCAGCTTGATACTTTGGAGACCTCGGGTCAAATGCAGTCAGCGGCTAGGAGGCGACGCATTTTCGCGCGCAAAGGCTCTAGACCTCCAGCCACTCCTTGCGCACGCCCGCGTTGGCGCCAAGCTCGGCCGGGGTGCCCTCGAACACAATGCGGCCGTGGCCCATCACATAGAGGCGGCGCGAAATCTTCAGTGCAATGGTGAGCTTCTGCTCGACCAGCAGAATGGCCGTGCCGCGGCGCGCAATTTCGTCGAGCAGGGTGCCGACCTGCTCGACCAGCTTTGGCGCAAGGCCCTCGGTCGGCTCGTCGATGATGACCAGATCCGGATCGCCCATCAGCGTGCGGCACATCGTCAGCATCTGCTGCTCGCCGCCCGACAGCACGCCGGCGGGATTGTCCTGCCGCGCGGCGAGATTGGGAAACAGCGCGAACACGTCTTCGAATTTCCAGCGCCCGACAATGCCGGCGCGCTTCAACCCGAGTTCGAGGTTTTGTCGCACGGTGAGGCCTGGAAACACCTGGCGGTCTTCCGGCACATAGCCGATACCGAGATGGGCGATCTGGTCGGGCCGCAGGCCGGCGATCGCGCGGCCCTTGAAATTGATCTGCCCGACCGGCGGCACCAGCCCCATCACGGTCTTGCAGGCGGTGGAGCGGCCGACGCCGTTGCGGCCGAGCAGGCTGACGATCTCGCCCTGGTCGACGCTGAGGTCGACGCCCTGCAGGATATGGCTCTTGCCATAGTAGGCGTGGAGATCGCGGACCTCGAGCATCATGCCGCCACCGTCCCGAGATAGGCTTCCTGCACGGCGGCATTGCCGCGGATCGCGGTCGGCGCATCGGACGCGATCACCTCGCCATAGACCAGCACCGTGATGCGGTCGGCGATCCCGAACACCACGCTCATGTCGTGCTCGACCATGATCAGGGTCTTGCCTTCGGACACCGACCGGATCAACGCCACCGCGCTCTCGGTTTCGCTGTGGCTCATGCCGGCGGTCGGCTCGTCGAGCAGGATGATTTCGGCGCCGCCGGCAATGGTAATGCCGATTTCGAGCGCACGCTGCTCGGCGTATGACAACAGGCCCGCCTGGAGATTGCGCCGGTCCGACAATTTCAGCCGTTCGAGCAGCTGGTCGGCCGCTTTGTTCAGCGCCTTCTGCCGGCCCAGCAGGTTCCAGAACGAATAGCCGTAACCGTGCGACCACAACAGACCACAGCGGATGTTCTCGAACACGCTCATCCGGGGAAAGATCGAGGTGATCTGGAAACTGCGCGACAGGCCAATCCGGTTGATCTCCTGCGGCGCCAGGTCGGCAATCGACTGGCCGTTGACCGTGATCGCGCCTGAGGTGATCGGAAAGCGGCCGGAAATCAGGTTGAACAGCGTGGTCTTGCCGGCGCCGTTGGGGCCAATGATGGCGTGACGTTCGCCGCGGGGAATGGCGAGATTGACGCCGCGGATGATTTCCGTCGGTCCGAAATTCTTGCGCACATCGCGCAGTTCGACGGCGGGCACGCTTGCGACGTCCGTGCTCACGACATCGCCTCCTGCGGCTTGGCGATCTGTATCTTCGGATCACCTGCACTCTTTACGCCCTTGGCGCCTTCCATCAGCCCGTCCCAGCGCTCGCGGAAACCGCGTGCCTCGCGGCGCAACCACAGGCCGCCCAGCACCAATGCCGCAAACGCGACCACCCATGGCATCGGCGCCAGGGTGTCGATGGTGTTGCCGGCGATCGAGAATTTCTTGCCTTGCGCGGCGCCGATAGTGGTGAAGGATGCCAGTTCGACCAGCAGCACGAAGCCGAGCATGACCAATAGCGCCGGCGGAAACGCCTTGGCGTACGGCACCAGCAGTTCGCGCATCCGCCCGGCGCGCCAGATCGGCATATGCATGAAGAGCAGCCCGATCAGCCCACCCGGCGCGTACATCACCATGACGATGAAGAGCACGCCGACATAGAGCAGCCAGGCATTGCTGAGCAGGCTGACGCCGCTCTGCAGCAGCACCACAACGATGGTACCCAGGATCGGCCCGAAGAAGCCGCCGGCACCGCCGATATAGACGGCGAGCAGCGCGTTGGCCGACTTGGCCGCGGACACCGTATCGAAAGTGACGATCTCATAGATCAGCACGTACAGGCCGCCGGCGATGCCGGCGAAGAAGCCAGCCAGCGCAAACTGGTACAGGCGCACCATGCGCGGATCGTAACCGACGAACTGGGCGCGCTCGAAATTGTCGCGTGTGGCGTTGGCCATGCTGCCGAGCGGCGTCTGGGTCTGCAGCCGCATCAGGCTTGCTGCGATGAAGGCCCAGACCAGCACCAGGCAATAGACCTGCCAGGGCGAGGTGTATTTGACGCCAACCAGGCTGGTGTCCATCACCCGATCGATCGGAATGCCGCCTTCGCCGCCGAAGAAGCCCATGAACATCAGCGCCGCGGCCGAGACCAGTTCGCCGAGCCCCATCGTGATCATGGCGAACGCGGTGGCGCGCTGCTTGGTCACCAGCCAGCCGAACACATAGCCGAAGAACAGCCCACCGAGGCCGCCTGCGAGCGGCACCAGTTCGGTCGGCAGCCAGAAGGATCCGGCCTTCACGAGCAGGACGACATGCGCGGCGCAATAGGCACCCATGCCGAGCAGCACGGCGTGTCCAAACGACAGCAGGCCGGCCTGGCCCATCAGCATGTTGTAGGACAGCGCGAAGATCGCCATCACGCCGATCTCGCTCATCAGCGTCAGCACGAAGCCGGAATGGCGGCCCTTGCTCCAGTCATAGAACAGGAACGGGAACGCGAGCAGGATGACGACGGCGAGCAGCCAGGGCCAGTGTCGACGCAGCATGGTCATGTGTCACGCGTCCCCATCAGCCCGCGCGGCCGGAACACCAGGATCAGCACCAGCATCAGGAACGGCA
>JBOHIT010000106.1:0-4741 GCA_050726155.1 Bradyrhizobium sp. | reverse complement strand
GCCGGTTTGCGCTGGCCACGATGGCCTCGAACACCGGCTGCACGTCCGACGGCGAACCTGCGATCACCTTGAGGACGTCCGACGTCGCGGTCTGCCGCTCCAGTGCTTGCCGCGTCTCGTTGAACAGCCGTGCGTTCTCGATCGCGATCACCGCCTGATCCGCAAAAGTCTGCAGCAGTTGGACGTGGTCGACGGCAAAGGCGCCGGGTTCGGCGCGGGTGACGCTGATCATGCCGACCGGCTCGCCCCGGTTCATCAGCGGCGTGAACAGGACGCTGCGGAAACCGCGGAGCCGCGCCAGCTCCCGGTTCAACTCGGGGACGTGCTCGCCTTCGCTGTCGGGAAACTGAACAGTCTCGCCGGTGCGCACCAGCGCAAAGGTCGGAAATTCCGAGATTGATCGCGGAAACGAGGCCTGCAAGCCCGCATCGGCAGCGGGGTCGGTCGGCGTGAACGCGACCAGATGCAACTCATCTCCGATGAAGCGCAGCACCGTGGCGGAGAAGCCGCCGAGCAGGCGCTTGGCGCTGTCGGCGATGGCTTCGAACACCGGCTGCGCATCGGAAGGAGAGGCGGCGATGACCTTCAGGATTTCCGCGGTCGCGGTCTGCCGCTCCAGCGCTTCCCGTGTCTCGTTGAACAGCCGCGCGTTTTCGATGGCGATTGCTGCTTGATCCGCAAAGCTCTGCTGAAGCGCCATTTCCTCGTCGGTGAAAGGCGCAAGCTTGTCACGATAGACGATGAGGACGCCGATGGCCCTGCCGTCGCGCCGTAGCGGCGAACCGGACATCGAGCGTGTGCCGGCGGCGCGCACATAGGGCAGGCCCGGCCAGTCGGCAATGGCGGGATCGACATTGTCGAGATCGGGCACGTGAACCTGGCGGTTTTCGGCGACGATCGTGCCCGGCATGTTCCGGCCGCCGATCTTGAGCTGCGATTCCGGCACGCCCGCGCCGACACTTCTTGAACCCTCACCGGCACGGATGACCTGCGACCAGCCGTCGCCGTCGGCAATGTGGATCGTGGCGCTCGGTGCGTCGAACAGGCGCATCGTGGCTTCGGCGATCTGGTGGAGCGCGCGTTCCGCATCGCCCTTGGCATTGGCGATGGTATGCAGGATGTCGGCGCTGGCATTCTGCTGCTCGCGCGCGATGCTCAGCTCATGGATCAGCCGCCCGTTTTCGATGTCGGTGGCCGCCTGGCGGGCAATCGCCTCGTCGTGGGCGGCGAAACTGGATTCGAGCCGTTGCTCAAGCTCGGCAACCAGCTTGTAGAGATCGGCGACGGCGTCCGACGGAAGCGCGGTCATTCACCCAAATCCATTTCACAATAGACCCCGCGGGCCGATGACGTCGAAGTCATCCGCACGCGCCCCAGTGTGACAGATTATTCCATTCCCGGCGCCTCCGGGCCAGCGCCATCCCGGCTTTTTTCCTCAAGCCGGGGCGTCAAAACGTGAAGCAAACTAAGCGGTTATCGATCAGGTTCCGGGCCGGGAGACCTCGGTCTCCTTGCTGGTGATGAACTCCAGCAGAACCGGAATGCCTTCCTTGGTCTTTTGAATGCCGCGCTGGATCGCCGGGATGATGTCTTCCGGCTTGGTCACCCGCTCGCCATAACCGCCGAAGGCGCGCGCCATCGCGGCATAGTCGCCGGAAATGTCGGTCGAACGGTACTTCTCGGTCGAGATCGGCATCACCTTCAGTTCGATCGCCATGGAAAAATTGTTCAGCAGGATCGACATGATCGGAATCCGCTCGCGCACCGCGGTCTCGAAATCCATGCCCGTAAAACCGATCGCGGCATCGCCCCAGACATTGATGCAGAGTTTTTCCGGCTTTGCCAGTTTGGCGCCCATTGCGAGCCCAAGCCCGTAGCCGAGCTGCGTGGTCTTGCCCCAGCCGATATAGGACAAGGGCTCGACCGCCTTCCAGAACGGCGAGAGCTGGTCGCGCGGGCTACCGGCATCGTGGGTGATGATGGTGTTCTTGATGTCGACGGTGTGCTGCAGGTCCCACAGCACGCGGTAGGGATTGAGCGGCGCCTCGTTGTGGGTGAGTTTTGGCATCCATTTCGCCAGCCATTCCTTGTGTGAGGCGGCGATCTCAGCGGCGACGGACGTGGCGTCACGGTCGCTGGTGACGCTCCTGGCGATTTCTTCCAGCAGCGCGTCGAGCACCAGCCCGGCATCGCCGACCAGACCGATTCTGGCCTCGACGTCCTTGTTGAGATGCGCCGGATCGAGCGTCGAATGGATGATGGTTTTTCCTTTCGGCATCGCGATGCCGAACGACGTCTCGGTGAAGGAGCAGCCGATGCCGAAGATCACATCGGCCTCGCCGAGGAATTTCGGCACCGCGCGCGGCACCGCAAGGCCACCCGAGCCCAGCGACAGCGGATGGGTTTCCGGAAACGACGATTTGCCGCCGAGGCTGGTGGTGACGGGAATGGCGAGCCGCTCGGCCAGCCGCTTCAGTTGCGGCCAGGCCTTGGCGTAATGCACGCCCTGGCCGGCATAGATCACCGGCCGCTTGGCGCCGACCAGCAGTGCCGCGGCTTCCTTCACATGGACGGGGTCGGCGCCGTAGCGGGTACGCAGCACCGGCGTGTAGTTCAGCGGCTCCGGCACTTCCTCGTTCCACATGTCGGCCGGGATTTCGACGATCACGGGCCCGCCGCGTCCGTTCTTCAGTTTTGTGAACGCCCGCCGGAAGATGTTGCAGACTTCGGCCGCGATGTTGATCGGCTCGGAGGATTTGGAAAACGCCCGCATCGCCTGGCTGGAATTGAAATTCGGATCGATATTGGCGAGCCTGCGCGCATAGCCCATTGGCAGCACCAGCACCGGTACGGATTCGCCGTAGCATTGTGCCACGCCGCCCATCGCGTTTTCGGCGCCGGGACCGTGCTGCATGCAGAAAGCGCCGATCGACTGGCCCGACGTCACGCGCGAGATAGCGTCCGCCATATGGATGCCGATGCGTTCCTGGCGGACCATCACCGGGCGGATGTCGGCATTGGCGGCATATTCGATCAGGTGATTGACCGGATAACCGCAGAGGATCTCGATGCCCTCGCGCTTCATGATTTCCGCAATCGCGGTGCCGAGTTTCATGACGGTCTCCCCCTTGCTGCAGACCGGTTAGTCCGGCTGATTTGAGATAGTTGGAACAGGATTTTGCAGATCGGTAAAGCAGTGGGAGAGGGTGCCGCCGGAAGTGCTGTTATGCATTCGCGGCCTGATAGGCGTGGCTAAAAAAGCACAGCCGCTGACCAAGTGGGCAGGTCCCGCAGCCCCACCATTGTCGGAGGCAAATTTTGGATTAGCAATGCATTTGGAAGGTTAGCGGACAGGAGACGCCTATGGTTACGGCGAGAACCCTCATTCTCGGCTCGGCGGCCGGTCTCATCGCCGCTGGCGGAGCACAAGCGGCGGACCTTCCGGTCAAGGCCAAGGCGATCGAATATGTCAGGATCTGCTCGGCCTATGGCGCGGGCTTCTTCTACATTCCGGGCACCGACACCTGTCTCAAGATCGGCGGTTATCTCCGCGCCGATTTGACCAACAACGGCGGCGCCCACGGCGCCCCAGCCTGGAACGGCGATCTCGGCCAGCAGAATCGCTACCGCGACTACTTCGTTTCCCGTTCGCGTATGGCGCTCTCGATCGATACCCGCACCGCCACCGAATATGGCGTCGTCCGCACTTTCGGCCAGGGCTACTTCCAGTTCAATAACCTTGGCGGCGGCTCGAACAACCCGACAGTTCTTACTGCGGCGCCCACCAACGCCAACCTGTTTTCCACCGCGGGCGGCGGCTATGTCGCGGTCGAGTACCTGTTCATCCAGTTCGCCGGATTCACCTTCGGTAAGTCCGCCTCGGCGTATGCCACGCCTTGGCAGATGTTTCCCGGCAATATCAATTCCAACTTGCTCGGTGGTCAGAACACCGACACTGGCGTAAACCAGATTCAGTACACCGCCCAGTTCGGCAACGGCGTGTCCGGTTCGATCGGTCTCGATGATCCGACCGTGTGGGAGCGCACGTCGGTCTATAATCTCGCCCTCGGCGTCAGCGCCAGCGGTACCGGCACCAACGCCTACGCCGGCACGCATGCGCCCGACATCGTCGGCAACATCCGCGTCGATCAGGCTTGGGGCTTGCTGCAGCTCTCGGCAGCGGCCCACGAAGTGAGCGGCTCCTACAACATCCTCGGCGCCGGTGGCGTGCCGACGGCGCTGTCGGAAATCTCCGGCCATCCCGATACCAAATGGGGCGGCGCGGTGATGGGTGCGTTGCAGATCAAGAACATCCCGACCGGTGCGGGCGACGACATCAAGCTCGATGTCAGCTACGCCAAGGGCGCTACCAAATACGTGATTGCGACCGGGGCTGCCTCGCCGAGCTTTGCGATGTTCGGTGGCAGCGGTAATGGTGCCTATCAGAGCGTCGGCTTCGGTGCGACGTCGGACGGCGTATACTTCCCCGGTGCCGGCGGTACCAACGGCATCATCCTGACCTCGTCCTGGGGCATTCGCGGCGCCTTCAACCACAACTGGAGTCCGACCTGGACGTCCAGTCTGTTCGGCAGCTACTCCTCCGTCCGCTATGAAGGCGGCACCAACGACAACATTAACGGACTTGGCGTCTCCACTGCCAAGGGAGCCTATTGCGCAGGCTTCGCGGCAACTCACGCAGGTCAGGCCGCTGCCGGCAACGCTGTTGGCAACTACACCTGCA
>JBOHIT010000105.1:0-3107 GCA_050726155.1 Bradyrhizobium sp. | reverse complement strand
AGGCTATCCTTTATCGCGGCGCGGGCCTCGACGTTGTGTGGCCGCAATTCCTCGCCCTCGCCTTGATCGGCGCCGCCCTGTTCGGCCTTGCGCTCGCCCGGTTCCGCAATACGATCGCCACGATGGCATGAACACATGATCGGCGTGCAAATGATATTAGCGAAGCCCGCTGGTCTGAACAAAGTGGAGGTCAAGAAGCGACTTGCCGGGTTGCTTCGAACCAGTTGTTTTTCCCAGCATCGATGCGCCGCTGGGCGATCGTGGTATCCGCAGCGGTATCCGCATCCAACGGGTGACCAGCCTCACCGGGTCACCGACGCACGATAGCCGACGAGGTCGGCATATCGCCCTCCTACCCGACTATCCGTGCACCCAACCACATCTGGTCTCATTGACGACCACTTGCTCGCCGTCAATGAGACCCGAGGCGAGGCGCCTGCTTCAGATCGTTGCTGCTGTTGCGAGATGCTTCAGCCGCCGAGGTCGCCGCTAACAATGTCGCCGAACAGCTCCCACTTTTCGCCTTTAAAGCGCATCATCTGCAGTTGCGATATCGGCGCAAAATCGGTCGGGCTGGTGTCAATTTTGACGCCAGGGAGAAGAGTGTCAGTCGTAAAGCCCTTAAGGTTGGCGGCCTGTTTCATCACGTTAGCGCGCGTCAGATCGTCGCCACACTGCTCAAGCACTTTCACCAGTGTTTGCGCAGCACCGTAGCCGTAAACATGGTTGCCATCCGACCGATCCGCTTCCGGCATATACTTCGCCAGAAAAGCGTAGAATTTTTTCATACCCGGATCATTATCCCACTGCCGATCTGCGCCATCCTTGGCATAGGCCGCCGAAAGAACGCCCTGAGAATTTTCGAGGCCGGCGGGCTTCATCACTGATCCAACCGATGCGCTTACGTTGGCCACGATTTGTAGCGGCTTCCAGCCAAGCTCGCTGATCTTCTTGATCGTCTGAGCTGCGAATTTTGGGGTCGTGATGCTCAGCACCACGTCCGGATTCAGTGACTTGAGCTTGACGATGTGGGAATCGACGGACGGTTCTGATACCTCGTAGCTCTCCTCAGCCACAATGCTCGAAGATTTATCGCCTAGCCCATCTTTGAGACCCTTGAGATAGTCTTTTCCAAAATCATCATTTTGAAAAAGCACCGCAATTTTTGCGCCGGGCTTCTCCTTTAGCAGGTACTTCGCGTAAATCCGCGCTTCGCTCTGGTAACTGGGCTGCCAGCCCATCGTCCAGGGAAATTCTTTGGGCTCATTCCATTTGGTCGCCCCGGTTGCAACAAATAGCTGCGGCACCTTCTTGCTGTTCATATACTTTTGAATTGCCGAATTTGACGGCGTGCCGAGCGAGTTGAAGACCAACAATACTTCATCACTCTCGACAAGCTTGCGCACCTGCTCGACCGCCTTGGGCGGGCTGTAAGCGTCGTCGTAGCTGATAAAGTTAATCTTGCGACCGTTGATACCACCTTGATCATTGATCATCTTGAAGAACGCGGTCTCGGTCTTGCCTATCATACCGTAGGCCGAGGCCGGACCGCTGTAGGGGATGATATTGCCGACCTTGATCTCAGTATCGCTCGCGCCGGTATCGTACTTCTTTTGCGCGAGCGCATCAGGTGCTGTTGTGATCAACAGCGTTGCCATCGCTGCAAACGCCGCGAACCCTCTTTGAACGGTAGTCATTTCAGATCTCCCTAGATTGACTATGTTAGGATGATTATTCGACCGTCAGAACCGTTGACGGTTGGATACAGAGAACTGCCACTGGAACACGACTTCCAGTTTGATCCTCTTCCGCTCTACTCAGATATCGGTCGTTCACTGGATCATTGCTGTTGCGGTTCTCCTCGCGCTTTTCAGATCTGCTGATGTTACGAATAATTTCCGGATCTCGCTGCTTGTTGAGAGCGGAACGTCATCGGCATATTGCGATGCGGTGTCACATACCGGTGAACCCGTCCTCAATCATTTGCGCTATGGCTTCGGGACATTCCATCGGAAGGAAATGACTGTTCTCCCGAAATCTGAAGACGCGAGCCTGTGGAGCAAGTTCGACAATCTTCGCCGCATCGGCTTCGCTAACCGTACTGAAGCGCGAGCCATAGGCCAATGAGACTTTTCCTTTATAACGAGGAAGAAGCTCCCAAAATTCTGTTGTTGCTGCCTGGAAGGTCGCAGCTTCCCAGGCCGGATCGCAGGCCAAAGCAACTCGGCCATCATCCAAAAAATGCAAGCCACCCTCAAGGTAGTCGTCGAGCAAACCCTCTCGCCAAGAAGAAAACATCGCTTTTCCGGAGTAGGAATTTCGAATCTCCTGTTGCGACGACCAGATTGGCCGACGTTTGCGAGCTTGAAGCGCAATATCAAACGGAATGAAGTTCCCTTCGCGCCGGTCCAAGGCGACTTGGCACGCTCTATTGAATGGCACGAATGACGGTTCGATCATGGCGACGCCGAGCGCCAAATCTGGTCTCTTGGCCGCCAGCATCAGGCTTACGGTTGCTCCTATCGAATGGCCAATAAGGAAAGCCGGCTCTCCTAGAACTTCGAGCAGACGTTCGAGATCAGCTTCGTATGTTTGCCAACTGACCAGATTTTCAGGAATCGCCAATAAACGCGTGCGACCATGCCCCCGCGCATCGGAAGCGGCGATGCGAAATCTTTTCGAAAGTGGCTCCAATAACCTCCGGTATGTATGCGCGTTGAACCCGGTCGCATGCGCAAAATGACGGAGTGGGGCTTCGCTTCCGGCTTCACTCCAAGACAGCGCCGCAATTTCACCGGCCGATGTGGAAACCATCTCAACTCGCACGGCTTACGCCCTTATCAACCCAGATGTCGCACTCACGGTCGACGGCCGCAAGTTGCGTCGCGAGTCGCCTTAGCTGTGACTGAAGCAGCACTAAATCCGCTGATGCAAACCCATTCCACATCGTAGCGTAAACGTCATCCGCCTCCCGACGCAGTCGCTTCAAGATGACACGGGCTTCGGGACGCAACTGAATGAGCCACACCCTGCGATCGCTGGGTGACGGCTCACGCTTAACGAGGTCCAGCTTTTCCAGGTCGTCAATCGCCTGGCCTACGCTGGCC
>JBOHIT010000104.1:0-5840 GCA_050726155.1 Bradyrhizobium sp. | reverse complement strand
CGATTGTCTTGATCGGGTTGAACGGCGGCCGTGCGTTGAAAACCTGCGTCTTGCCGATGTCCTTCAGCGTGAACCACACCTGATCGCCCTCCGGCGTGGCCGCGATATCGGGACAGAACGGACTTTCCTGCTTGACGCGCGCGACAATGGCATGATCGGCGACGGAGACTACCACGGTCTCCGGATTGAAGGACGAGCAGATGTAGCCATACTTGCCGTCAGGGGAGAATATTTGCATGCCTGGGCCATTGGGTACCTCGATGCGGCTCTTTTCAGCAAAATTCCCGCTGTCGATAACGGAAATGTAGTTCTCGCCGCGCACGGTGACCCAGACTTCCCTGCCGTCCGGCGTGAAGAAAGCCTCGTGCGGCGAGCGGCCGAGATAGGTGACGTGCTTTGTCGCATTGGTCGCGGTGTCGATGAAGGTCACCGAATTCGAGCCGATCGAGACGACGGCGAGGGTGCGATGATCGGGCGAGAAGCCCATGCCGTGAACCAGCACCTGGCCCTTGTAGAGCGGGCTGAAATTGCCCGGCTGCGGGTCGCCGAGCCGGATCACGCCCAGCAGTTTGTTGTCGACGGGATCGGTGACCGACACCGTGTTGGAAAATTGCTCCGCCGCATAGACGCGGTCGTGATGGCTGATCGGAATGTCGGGCAGGTTTGCCGCGCCGGGCGCCTGTCCGGCCCACGCGGTCGCCGAAAGAGCCGTGATCGTGCAGGTCAGCAGACCGGTTTTCAAGATAGAGTTGCGCATCGATCGTTCCTATTTCCTGGTCCCTGCGGACTCGTTCATGTCGTCGCGTACGACCGGCGTCTGCACCGCGGATTTGCCCGGCTGTGTTGGGGCCGGAGCGGAAGCCACCACCTGCTCGCCGATCGCAAGCTTCATCGCCGCGATCTCCTGCATCTGGCTAACGATGATTTCCTGGGCGAGGCGCCGTAATTGCTCGTTTTTGCCGTAGCGCAACTCGATCACGGCCATATCGATCGCGCCTTGATGATGCGGGGCCATCATGGCGACGAAATCCCGATCGATGTCGCCGGTTGGCTTCGCCGCCATGTCATTCATCATTTTCGTCATTGCGGCGTCGTTCTCGGCGAGAAACGCGCTTTCGTCGGATGAGGCGGCCTGCTGCGCCGGCGGATGGGCTTCGTGTGCAAACGCCGCGAATGCCAGCGAGGGTGCGGCGAAGGAGACGATGAGGCGTGCGCCGAGGATCGCCACCTTCAGGCCCGGTTTGAAGAATTGCAGCATTGTCGCGATACCCCGCGTTCGAATGGATTGTTTTGAAAGCGCTCGCGCGTATCTCGCCGGCTGGACGCCGACACGCGCGAGCCTCGATTTCCGTTCCGATCGATCAAGGCTGCGCCAGATGCCAGACGCCGCTCAGGAAACCGTCGCCGGTGATGTCGCCGGCTTTCTGGTCCTTGACGAAGGTGTAGAGCGGTTTGCCCTTGTAGGCCCATTGTCTGGATCCGTCGTCGCGAGCGATGACGGTATAGCCGTCGCCCGCGACGTCGCTGGCTTCCGCCTTCAGGGCCGGCCAGTTCGCAGCGCAGGCACCGTTGCAGGCGGACTTGCCGTCGGCATCCTTGTCGAAGGTGTAGAGCGACATCCCTTTGGCGTCGGTGAGGGCGGACCCCTTGGCGGTGGTGCCGGTCCTGGTTGGGGGCGCTGCGCTCGCAACGGAGATGGCTGCCAGCGAGATAGCGACGGCGAGCAGGGTTCGGGTCCACGACTTGGTCATTTCAACTCCATGATGCAAATGGCTTGTATGGATGGTGACGCGTGGCGACGCGTTCTATTCCGTGGACGAGTGGAATTTTTGGACGGTTCGGGACACGTAAACGTGAGCCGCTGGTCTCTGCGGTATTCCCGGCGGTATTCCTGGCCGGGCGGTGTATCGCCGAAGGCGTCGCAAAGGCGCAGCGGTTTGCGGGCGAGAATCCAGCCGCTATAAGGACTGAGTTCACTTCCCAGGAAGTCGCATGTATCCGGATTCAAACTCATCGTCGCAAAAAATGTACGATCGCGCGTTGTCGAGCCTGCCCGGCGGCAACAGCCGCACCACCGTCTTCATGAAGCCCTATCCGATCTACGCCGCGCGCGGCGAGGGCTGCCGGGTGTGGGACCTAGACGGCAATGAATTCATCGATTGCATCAACAATTTTACCTCGCAGATTCACGGCCATGCGCATCCCGCGCTGATCAAGGCCGCAACGCAGCAGCTTGCGCTGGGATCGGCGTTCGGCCTGCCGACCGAATCCGAAGTCGATCTGGCCGAATTGCTGGCAGCGCGATTGCCGTCGGTCGATCAGGTGCGATTTTGCAACTCCGGCACCGAAGCCGTGATGATGGCGCTGAAGGCGGCCCGCGCGCATACCGGCCGACCCAAAATTGCCAAGTGTGAAGGCGCCTATCACGGTTCATATGACTATGCCGAGGTGAGCCTCGACCCGACGCCGGAAGCCTGGGGCCGCAATGCACCGGTGTCCGTCGCCTATGCGAGGGGCACACCCGATAATGTACTCGCTGACGTCTTGACCATTCCGTTCAACGACACCGAGGCCGCGGTCAGCCTGATCCGAGAGCACGGAAGTGAACTCGCCTGCGTCCTTATCGACCCGATGCCCAACCGCGCCGGGCTGGCGCCGGCCGATCGGGCCTATCTGGAGGCGCTGCGCAAGGTGACGCGCGAGGTCGGTGCGCTCTTGATCTTCGATGAAGTGATCACGTTTCGGCTGGGCTATCGCGGCGCGCAGGGGCTGTTCGACATCGATCCTGATCTGACCACGCTTGCAAAAATCATCGGCGGCGGATTTCCGGTCGGCGCGGTGTGCGGCCACAAGGAATTCATGGCCGTGTTCGATCCCCGTCCGGGCAAGCCGGCCTTGCCGCATGGCGGCACATTCTCGGCCAATCCCGTGACGATGCGCGCCGGCATCGCCGCGATGCAGTTGCTGGACGAAGCGGCGTTCGCGCGGCTCGACGCGATGGGGGAGGCGGTCCGTTCCGGCATCGATGCGGCGTTCCGCCGCCACCATGTGCCCGGCCGCACCGTCGGGCTCGGTTCGCTGCTGAAAATTCATTTCGCCGATCGTCCGGTGCGCGACTATCGCTCGGCCTATCCGACCGGCGACGAAGCCAAACGGCAGGCGGTTTTCAACCGGGCGTTGCTCAATCGTGGCGTGCTGGCGGCGAGCAACGGATTGATGGCATTGTCGACCCCGATGACGGATGCCGATATACATGCGATCATCGAGGCCGTGTCGGGTGCACTGGCGGAAGTTTCGGCCTCCGCCTGACGCCAGAGTCAAAGAATAACAAGGCTAGAATGTCCGCCAAGATCGATCCCATCACGCGCTCCGTCGTCCAGCATCGGCTGAGCTCGATCGTGAAGGAGATGGGCGAGGCCATGCTTCGCACCTCCTATTCGCAAATCCTCAATTCCAGCCGCGACTTTTCACTCGGGATTTGCGACACGCGCGCCCGCCTGATCGCACAGGCCGATCATTTGCCGGTGCATGTCGGCGCGCTGCCATGGGCAACGATCGCGGTGGAGGAGCGCTTCAAGGACGTGCAACGGGGCGACGTCTTCCTGCTCAACGATCCCTATTATGGCGGCAGTCATCTGCCCGATCTCACCGTCTTCGTGCCGGTGTTCGATGGCGACAAGCGGCTGCTCTGGACCATCGTCCGCGCCCACCAGAGCGACATCGGCGGCGCCACCCACGGCGCTTACAATCCCGGTGCGACGGAAATCTGGCAGGAAGGCTTGCGCATTCCGCCGATCAAACTTTCCGAGGCGGGAAAGCCACGTGAAGACCTGCTCGAGATGCTGGCGCTGAATGTACGAAACCCGCGCGAGTTTCGCGGCGACCTCGCCGCCATGTTGGGCGCAGCGCATCTGGGCGAACGGCGCGTCGCAAAACTGTTCAGCGAGTTCGGCGCGCCCGTCGTCGAAGCCGCGATCGAGGCCATTCTGGACGCAACGGAACAACAGACCCGCGCCGTGGTCTCGACCTGGAAGGACGGCGTCTTCCACGGCGAGGCGTTTCTCGACGATGATGGCCACGGCCGCACGGACATCCGGATTGCAGCCAAGGTCACCAAGAAGGGCAGCGATGTCGAGGTCGACCTCTCGCAATCCGATCCGCAGTCGACCAGCTTTGTGAATTCCTCGCATGCCAACATGCAGGCCGCGGTGGCGATGGCCTTCGCCTATCTGATCGACGCCGAAATTCCAAAGAACACCGGTGCGCTGCGGCCGTTGAAGGTGATCGCCAAGCAAGGGACCATCGTCTGGGCCGATCCGGGCCGGCCGGTGACCTTGTGCACCAGCCATCCCTCCAACGAAATCGTCGAAGCGATCGTGAAGGCATTGTCTGCGTCCTGTCCAGAACGCGCGATGGCCGGATGGAGCCGCCGGTTCCGGATCGCGATCCAGGGTGAAGACCCGCGCTCCGGCAAGAACTTCATTTGGCATTTGTTCCAGGCGCGCCCGGGCGGCGGGGCGTCGTCCGGCGGCGACGGCTGGTCGTCGATCGGCGAATGGCACAGCGTTGGCGGCCTCAAATTCGGCAGTCTCGAAGTCGCCGAGGCGCGCTTTCCGCTACATTTCCGTCAGCATGAATTCCGTGCCGGCTCCGGCGGTGACGGCCAGTTCCGCGGCGGCCTCGGCGTCGCCCTCGATCTGGTGCTGGAAACAGAAAAGCCCTCGCGCGGCAACACCGCAGGCGACGGCGCCCGCCATGGCCCTTGCGGCATGCTCGGCGGCGAGGACGGTGAGCCGCATCATTACCGCCTGCTGTCCGAAGGACGCGAGCCACGCGTGTTGCGCACCAAGGAAGTCGGCATCGAACTTCGTCCCGGCGATTGCCTTGAGATACGCTCCTCCGGCGGCGGCGGCTGGGGGCCGCCGACGAAGCGATCGGCGGAGGCGCGCCGGCGCGACGCCGAGCAGGGATTGACCGATGGTTCCGCAGAGCGGCGTGGCTGACGATGTACACAATCGGAGTTGATGTCGGCGGAACCTATACCGACCTCGTGGCCACGGATGCGTCCGGGCGCACGATATTCGCAAAATCACCTTCCACGCCGGCCGACCAGTCGATCGGCGTCATGACCGGCCTGGAAGAACTGGCGCGACGCCTGAACGTCTCGCGCGCGGATATGCTCGCGGCCACCGACCGCCTGGTGCATGGCACGACGGTGGCGACCAATGCGTTGCTGGAACGCAAGGGCGCCAGGGTTGCGCTGCTGACCACCGAAGGCCACCGCGACGTCATCGAAATGCGCGAGGGTCTCAAGCCCGACCGCTACGATCTGCGCTCGCCGCCGCCGGAGCCGCTGGTGCCGCGCGAACTGCGCTTCGGCGTCCGCGAGCGGTTGAAGGCGAATGGCGAGGTATTGATTGAGTTGGACCGAGCCTCGCTCGATCAGGCCATTGCCGGCATCCGAAAATCGGGTGCAACCTCGGTCGCGATCTGCTTCCTGCACTCCTATCTCAATCCCGCGCACGAACTTGCTGCGGTTGAACAATTGGCAAAGGAATTGCCAGATATCAGCGTGTCGCGTTCCAGCGACGTGCTGCCGCAGATCAAGGAATATGAACGCGTCTCGACCACGATCGTGAACGCCTATGTCGAGCCGATCGTGCGGCGCTATCTCACCAATCTCGAACGGCGGCTGAAAGAGGCCGGCCTCAAGGGCAGCCTGTTCGTGATCCTGTCGCATGGCGGCATGGCGCCGGTTGAGGAGGCCTCGCGCCTGGCCGCAGGCACGGTGCTGTCAGGGCCCGCTGGTGGTATGTCCGGTGGCCGGCGCTGCGCTGAGC
>JBOHIT010000103.1:0-6100 GCA_050726155.1 Bradyrhizobium sp. | reverse complement strand
CCTTGGCGGCGACCGCCGCCGCCGTGCTGCCCGGGGTCACGATCATCGCGACCGGCTTGCGGATCAGATCGGCGGCCATCGCCGCCAAATCCTGGTTTTTTCCGGAAGCCCAGCGGTATTCGATCGCAACGTTCTGGCCTTCGACCACGCCGGCCGCGGCTAACCCCTTGCGAAATGCATCAAGCCGCTTGGTATTCTCTTCCGCCGAACCCGCATGCAGGAAACCGATCACCGGCATCGCGGATGTCTGCGCGCGGGCCGCGAGCGGCCACACTGCCGCACCGCCGAGAAGGCCGACAAAATCCCGCCGCCTCATTCGATCACCTCGTCGGCGCGGGCGACCAGCATGGCTGGTATCGCGAGGCCGATCGCACCGGCAGCCTTCAAATTGACGATGAGCTGGAATTTGCTGGGCAGATAGAACGGAATGTCGCCCGGCCTGGCGCCATTGAGAATCTGGTGCACGTCGGCGGCCATCCGTTCGGCGAGTTCGCCGAGTTCGGGTGCAAACGCCATCAACCCGCCCAGCTCGACATAGTCACGATAGGGGTAGATCGCGGGGAGACGGGACTTTTCCGCGAGCGCGACAATGGTGGAGCGTTGCGCGAACAGGCTGCCGCCGTCGCCGACAACGACGGCGTCCAGCTTTTGCTGCGCCATCTCGGCGAAGATGCGCTGTAATTGCCCGTCGTTCACGACCGTGAACGGAATTCCGATCACGGCCACTCCCAGACGCCGGCCCGCCTCGTCCATCGATTTTGCGGTGCCGTCGTCCATCACGCCCGACAGCAGGTGGCCAATCCTGGTCGCCGAAGGCATCGCCTCTTTCAGGATTTCCAGACGCTTGGACTGGATTTCAATCCCCGCATTGATGCTGACGCCGGTGAGGTTACCGCCCGGGCGCGCGAGGTTCGTCACCAGGCCCGCCGCGACCGGATCCGCGGTAAGCCCGACGATGGGGATGGTCGAGGTGGCCGTCATGAGTGCGTGGACGAGACCGTTGAGGTTTGAAACGATCACGTCGGGCTTTCGGCCCACGACATCGGCGGCGATGGCCTCGAAACGGTCGGCCCGGCCTTCGGCGGAGAACCGCTCGACGATGAGGTTGCTTCCCTCGATGTCGCCAAGCCCGCGCAACGTTTCATAGAATCGCCGCACCCAGAATGGTCCGGATCTCTCGGTCAGCCGATCAGCGGGAAGACCGGAATGAACGAAGGCCAGCCGACGCGGCTTCTGTGCGTGAGCCATTGGCGGCCCAAACACCGACAGGGCCGCAGCACCACCGACAAGTCTGATCAATTCCCGCCGCCGCATTCGCCGCCCCCAACCTCCAACCGAGGCTATATCACGCCGCAGCCCCGGAATATCGCCCGAAACCTCAAAAACGCCCGAAAATTAAGGCTTTTCGCCAATGTTTGACGGTTTGAGGGTTGCCGCAGCGGCCCCCCTGCCTTACCTAGAACCCATTCTGCACCGATTGATCGGAACGAGGCTCCAGCGCTCGTTTGACGCGCTTACCGCAGAAAAGTTGGCGCAATTGGCGCAAACTCGACGGCCACGCGAACCGCTGCCCCATTCGCTCGAAAACGCTATAGAAACGAATATGAAGTTCCTTGACGAAGCAAAGGTCTATATCCGCTCCGGCGACGGCGGCAATGGCTGCGTGGCGTTCCGCCGCGAGAAGTTCATCGAGTTCGGCGGCCCCTCCGGCGGCAATGGCGGCCGCGGCGGCGATGTCGTCATCGAAGTGGTCGATGGCCTCAACACGCTGATCGACTACCGCTATCAGCAGCACTTCAAGGCGCAGAAGGGCACCAATGGCATGGGCAAGGACCGCCATGGCGCCAACGGCAAGGCGATCGTGCTCAAGGTGCCGGTCGGCACGCAGATTTTTGACGAGGATCGCGAAACGCTGATCCACGACTTCACCACGCTCGGCGAAAAATTCGTGCTGGCCGAGGGCGGCAATGGCGGCTTCGGCAACGCGCATTTTAAATCCTCCACCAACCGCGCCCCGCGCAACGCCAATCCCGGCCAGGAAGGCGAGGAGCGCTGGATCTGGCTGCGGCTGAAACTGATCGCGGATGCCGGCCTGGTCGGACTGCCCAATGCCGGCAAGTCGACCTTCCTCTCCGTCGTCAGCGCGGCAAAGCCGAAGATCGCGGATTATCCCTTCACCACGCTGCATCCGCAGCTCGGCGTCGTGAACGCGCAGGGCCGCGAATTCGTGCTGGCGGATATTCCAGGCCTGATCGAGGGCGCGCATGAAGGCGCCGGCCTCGGTGACCGCTTCCTGGGCCATGTCGAGCGCTGCCGCGTGCTGCTGCACCTGATCGACGCGACCTGCGAGCATGCCGGCAAGGCCTACAAGACGGTCCGCACCGAGCTCGATGCCTATGAGGGGCAACTCGCCGAGAAGATCGAGATCGTGGCACTCAACAAGATCGACGCCGTCGCGCCGGACGAGTTGAAGAAGCAACGCGACCGGCTGAAGCGTGCGGCGAAGAAGACGCCGCTGCTGATCTCGGCCGTCACCGGCGAAGGCATGCCGGAAGCGCTGAAGGCGCTGGTCGAGGTGATCGGCGAAGCGCCGGTCTCGCTGAAGGCCAAGGGCGGCGCGCAGCAGGCCGAGCCGTGGGCGCCTGCGCAGAGCTGATTTCGCACCGCAAGCAGGTTTGCAATCGACGCTTCGATATTGCAGCATCGGACGATTGAAATCGCCCCTGTGTGAAGCATGCCGAAGCCGAAGAACGTCCTCTGGATCATGTGCGACCAGCTGCGCCATGATTACCTCGGCTGTACCGGCCACCCGACACTGACGACGCCGAACATCGACGCGATGGCTAAACGCGGCGTGCGCTTCTCCAAGGCCTATGTGCAATCGCCGATCTGCGGCCCGTCGCGGATGTCGTTCTACACCGGCCGCTACATGCGCTCGCACGGCTCGCACTGGAACGGCTGGCCGCTGCGGGTCGGCGAGCCCACGCTCGGCGATCACCTGGGCAAGATCGGCGTGCGCAACGTGCTGGTCGGCAAGACCCATATGTCCCCCGACATCGAGGGCCTGAAGGCGCTCGGCATCGCGCCGGATTCGGTGATCGGCGTGCATGTGTCGGAATGCGGTTTCGAGCCCTATGAGCGCGATGACGGCCTGCACCCCGATAACCGGCCGCGCCCGCGCTACGACACCTATCTGCGTGAGCAGGGCTATGAAGCACCCAACCCCTGGGAGCATTGGGCCAATTCCGGCGCCGACGATGACGGCGCGCTGCAGAATGGCTGGCTGTTGGTGCACGCCGACGATGACGGCGCGCTGCAGAATGGCTGGCTGTTGGTGCACGCCGACAAGGCCGCGCGCGTACCGGAAGAGCATTCCGAGACGCCCTACATGACCCGCCGGGCGATGGATTTCATCACCGAGGCGGAAGCAGACGCGCGGCCATGGTGCCTGCATCTGTCCTACATCAAACCGCACTGGCCCTATATCGCGCCCGAACCCTACGCCAGCCTGTACAGCGCGACCGACATCATGCCCGCGGTGCGCTCGGAAAAGGAACGCCAGGAAGCGCATCCGGTGTTCGCCGCCTATATGGACATGCGCTACTCCCGCAACATGGCGCGCGACGAGGCGCGGGAGAAAGTCATCCCGACCTATATGGGCCTGATCAAGCAGATCGACGACCAGATGGGCGTCCTGATGCAATTCCTCGAAACGCGCGGCCTGCTCGACAGCACGATGATCGTGTTCACATCGGATCACGGCGACTATCTCGGCGACCACTGGATGGGCGAGAAGGACCTGTTCCACGATCAATCCGCGAGAATCCCGCTGATCGTGATCGATCCGTCGCGCGAGGCTGATGGCACCCGTGGCACCGTCAGCGACGCGCTGGTCGAGGCGATCGATCTGGCGCCGACCTTCATCGAATATTTCGGCGGCAAGTCGCCCGATCATATCCTCGAAGGCCGTTCGCTGATGCCGCTGCTGCATGGCGCAACGCCGGCCGATTGGCGCAAGGTGGTATTTTCAGAATATGATTACTGCATGCAGGACGTTCGCTTGAAGCTGAACCAGCCGATCGAGCAATGCCGGCTGTTCATGGCGTTCGACGGCCGCTGGAAGTACATCCAGGCTTCAGGCTTCCGCCCGATGCTCTACGACCTCGAAAGCGATCCCCTGGAATTCAGCGATCGCGGTGAAGACCCTTCCTGCGCCGACGTGATCGCGCGGCTGCAAGCGGCGCTGTTCGACTGGGCGCTGCATCCAAAGATGCACATCACCACGCCGAACGCGAAGATCGCCGCCTATGCGGAGAACCAGCTTCAGGTCAAGAACGGCATCCTGATCGGAATCTGGGACGAGGCTGAACTGGCCGCGATCCAGAAGAGGATCGCGGCGCAGTAGTGTTATCCGTCAGAGTGACCGCCTCCTCGGTCGATACCCCGCTTCGAAGCGAGGTAGTCGATCTCGCCGCGCGTGGTGCCGATGTCCATCAGCTCCCTGTCGCTCATGCTGTATAGCTCGGTTCGCAACCTGTCTCGGCGGCGCCATTGCTGAAGCGCATCCCAACATTTGCTGAAGAGACCGAGGACTGGCCGCATCAATACGGTGGTTCGTTTCAAGTCTGCGGCGTCGTTGATCGTGCTCATGGCGGCACCTCCGGGTGTTGTTTCTACCCTGAGGTTGCCAGCACATCGGCGAGCGCGCTTGACATGCGGCTTACATTTCCCTTACCGGCACCTTATTCTTTGCCTTCCAGACGATGCCATAGCGCGATGACCGGAAGCAGGGATCGGCAATTTGCGTTATCTCTTCGAGGAGTACGCACTGGACGCGGACCGTCGCGAACTGCATCGCGGAACGGACCCGATCGCCGTGGCGCCACAGGTGTTCGATCTCCTCGAGCCCGCGTAAAGGGCCATGGCTCGGCTGCGGCAACTCAATCCCGCCCTTCGCGTTTCAAATCTCAGGGGCGTGTTGGACCCCTATCAGTATGCCGGGGATCTTGCGCGATACGGCGAGGGATTGCGGCGAGCCGGGCTGCCGGAATGATTACGTCTCAATTCGTGATCTTGTAGCCCGTCGCTTTTACGATCGGCTGCCAGAACGCGGTGTCGGCGGCGAGCGCCTTGGTCAGATCCTCCGGGGACGAGCCGACTGGAATCAGCGAGACGGCGTTCAGCTTCTCCTTGATATCAGGCTTGGCCAGTATCTCGGCTGCAGCGGCGCTCAGCTTCCTGGCGAAATCCGGCGAACTGCCCGCCGGCAGCCACATGCCGTACCAGCCGTCCGCCACCAGATCGACGCCGGCTTCCTTCAGGTTCGGCACGTCGGGCAGGAACGGCGAGCGCGCCGGACCGCTCACCGCCACGATGCGGATGCCGCCGGCGCGGTGCTGGGTGATGGTGTCCGACAGCGTCGTGACGCAGATCGGCAGATGCCCGCCGATCAGGTCGGTGATGATCGGGGCCGAGCCGCGATACGACACGCGCGTCATCGAAACGCCAAGCGCCTTTTCGAGTTGAAAGCCGGTGAAATGCGGAATGGTGCCGCTCGACGGCACGCCATAACTGGCCTTGTCGAGATTGGCCTTGATCCAGGCCACCAACTGCTTGAAATCCGTCACGCCGATCGACGGGCTCACCGCCACCACGAATTCGAAGCGGGCAAGCTGCGAGACCGGCAAAAAGTCCTTCGCGGAGTCGTAGCTCGGCTGGTTCTCCACCATCGGCAGCAGATACATCGTCGGACCTGTCGTCACCAGCACGGTCGTGGTGTCGGGAGTTGCGCCCTTCACCGCCCGAATGCCGATCAGCCCGTCACCGCCGGTGCGGTTCTCGACGATGACGTTGCGGTCGATCAGCGCGGGAAGATATTGCGCCAATTGGCGGCACAGCATGTCGCCGCTGCCGCCGGCCGCGAACGGGAAGATGATTCTGGTCAGCGGACCGGATTGCGCCAACGCGCCGCCTGCGCGCACCACCAACGACAGTCCAACGCATCCCGCCATAAATGCCCGGCGATCCATTCCGCTTCCTCCCGCAAGATTTGGCCCCATTACAGCAGACCGCAGCCATCAATGAAACCTGCGTCATAATG
>JBOHIT010000102.1:0-8212 GCA_050726155.1 Bradyrhizobium sp. | reverse complement strand
AGGGTGGGCAAAGCGAAGCGTGCCCACCAACTTTGACGTGCGCAAGAATGGTGGGCACGCTGCGCTTTGCCCACCCTACAATTCTTGGCGCTCGTTCAACAGCGCAAGCCGATCATGCTAAGAACCCCCACATGATTCCGTGGGAAAAAATCGACACCGCGCATATTCCCGGCACCGACGCGGAATTGCGCCTGATGAAGCGCGGCGCCGAGTTTTCCATCATGCTCGGCACCAACGAACTGATGAACAGCCGCCTTTCGGGCTCCGAATCCGCCCTTGCCACCCTCGCTGCCAAGAAGCTGGAGGCGAACAAGAAACCGCAGCTGCTGATCGGCGGATTGGGCATGGGCTTTACGCTGCGCGCCGCCCTCGCAGTGCTCGGCGCCGGTGCGCGGATCGTGGTGGCTGAGCTGGTGCCGGCGGTCGTTGCTTGGGGGCGAGGCCCGATGGCGGAGATTTCCGGCGGCAGCCTGAATGATACGCGCGTCAGCATCCAGGAAGTGGACGTCACCGAAATCATCCGGTCGTCCCGATCGAAATTCGATGCGATCTTGCTCGACGTCGATAATGGTCCGGAGGGCCTGACCCGGAAAGCCAATGATGGTCTCTATAGTTCGGTCGGCTTGAACGCGGCACACACCGCGCTGCGACCCGGCGGTGTTCTCGCCGTCTGGTCGTCAGGACCGAATGCGCCATTTGCCAAGCGCCTGCGTGGGGCAGGTTTCGATGTCAATGAGGTCGCGGTACGCGCCACCGGAAGAGGTGGCGGGGCGCGTCACATCATCTGGATCGCGACCAAAAGCAAATAAGTTTACGCCGCCTTGGCCGCCGCACCATGCGCGTGCTTGTCGATGGCATCGATGATCTGCGGCCACATCGGGATCGGCAGCGCGTGGCCCATGCCTTCGATCATCACAAGCTTTGCGCCCGATATTGAGGCCGCGGTATCCTTGCCGCCCTCGGGCCGCACCAGCGGATCGACGGTGCCGTGAATGACCAGCGTCGGCGCCTTCACCGCACTGAGCCGTTCCTTGCGGCTGCCGGAGGCGAGCACCGCGCGCAACTGCCGGCCGACGCCCGCTGGATTGAGGCCGCGCTCATAGGTGCGTTCGGCGCGCGAGCGGTCCTTCGCTTCGTCTTCCGGGAACGAGCCGACGCGCAAAATCTTCCAGGTCTTGGCGAAGCGTTCGAAATACTCTTCCTTGGACGTCGGCGGCGGCGCCATCAGCATCGCGGCGGCTTCCCGCGTCGGCGGCGGCACTTTGGGGCTGCCTGTGGTCGACATGATCGAGGTCAGCGAACGCACCCGCGCCGGAAACGAGATCGCGATCTCCTGGGCGATCATGCCGCCCATCGACGCGCCGACCAGGTGCGCGGATTTGATGCCGAGCACATCCATCAGGCCGACGGTGTCCTTGGCCATGTCGATCAGTCTGTAGGGTGCGGCGACCGGGATTTTCAGGAACCGGAGCTTGAGCAGTTCGAGTGGGCCCAGGCGCTTGCCGCCGGTCATTCTTGAGGACTTGCCGATGTCGCGGTTGTCAAAGCGGATGACGCGGAAGCCGCGCGCGGCAAGCTGGCCGCAGAACTCGTCGTCCCAATGGATCATCTGGGCACCGAGGCCCATGATCAGCAGCAGCGGTTCCGCGCCGGCCTCGCCGAAGATTTCGTAGCAAATATCGATGCCATTGGCGTGGGCGATCTGCGGCGGCTGATGGGCAAGCGTCACGTTGTGGTCCTCTGGATCAGTCCTGCGATGGTACCTTGATGCGGACCTGTATGGCACGGTTTACCGCATCGCAGAAGGGCTCGGTAACCATTTCATCCGGTTGACCGGCACGTCGCAACGGTGTGGTATGGCGGATAATATCCGAGGCGTGGCAAAGCGCTCGTAATCACATGGAGGGCGCCTATGGCCGACAAAGGCAATGATCCTGCCGTGATCTGGCAGACGATGATCGGGGAGATGGAGAAGGGGTTCAACTCTTTTGCCAGTCAGGCGATGGCTTCGCCGGAATTCTCGAAAGTGATGAACCAGGTCGGCGGCGTCACCGCGGGCGCGCAGAAGCAGCTCGGCGAGTTGATGGAGAAATACCTCGTCAGCATGAACCTGCCGAGCCGGGCGCAAATGGTCGGCATGGCCGAGCGCATCCAGACGATCGAAGGCCAGCTCAACGAGATCAAGGCGATGCTGCAACAGATCCACCACAATTCGCTGGCGCCGGAAGGCGGCCACAGCGCGTCGTCGCGGCCGCCGCGCACCAGACAACCTCCTTCGGCTGACGGAGAGAAGAAATGAACGCCAGCGCCGGCCTGAAATCCGGGGGCCTCGATTTGACGTCGATCCCGGAGCGGATCCAGTCCGAAGTGCAGCGCGCGATCCAGCGCAGCATCAAGGGCGTCGAATACATTTCCTCGTCGGGGCCGTCGCTGGGCTCGACGCCGAAGGACATCCTGGCGGTCCGCGGCACCATGAATCTCTATCACTACCGCCCGATGGCGGACGAAATTTATCGGATCCCGATTCTGATCGTGATGGCGACCACCAATCGCGGCTACATTCTCGATCTGGTGCCCGGCCAGAGTTTCATCGAATTCCTGCTGAAGCGCGGCTACGACGTCTACATGCTGGACTGGACCGCGCCGAAGCCGGAAGAAAAATCGCTGGGGATGGAGGACTACGTCCTCGACTTCATCCCGGATTGCGTTCGCCGCGTACAGCAGGATTCCGGCGAACAAGACGTCAACGTGATCGGGTATTGCTTCGGCGGCGTGCTGTCGCTGCTGTACGGTTCGATCTTCCACGACGGACCGATGAAGAATTTGATTTGCTTCACCACGCCGATCGATTTCCGCGAGATGAAGCTGTTCCAGAACTTCTCCGACCGGCGCTATTTCGACGTCGATCGTCTGGTGGACAGCGTCGGCAACGTGCCGGGCGACATGATCATGACGTCGTTCGATATGCTGCGGCCGGCTTCGCGGGCGTTCAGCCAGGTGCAGTTGTGGGACAACATCTGGAATGACGAATACGTCAAGGGCTACCGGATGATGGATCGCTGGGGCTCGGACACCCTGCCGCTGGCCGGCGAATATTTCCGCACCACCGTCAAGGATTTGATGTGGGACAACAAGCTGTTCAACGACACCATGTCGGTCGGCGGACGCGCGGCCAACATCGCCAACATCAAGGTGCCGATCCTGCATGCGGTCGCCGAACATGATCACATCGTGCCTTATGATGCGGCTAAACACCTGATCGCGAAGGTCGGCTCTTCGGACAAGGAAGAGGTGATGCTCAAGGGCGGTCACGTCAGCCTCGTCGCCGGCGCCAACGCGATCAAGCGGCTGTGGCCGAAACTGGACAACTGGTTAGGTAAGAGATCAACATGAGTGAAACACGTTCCTATCCGCGCCACGTCAAGACCGACGCCGGCGAGATCGAATTTCGCATGATGGCGCGCGCCGACGAGGCCGCGGTGCTGGCGTTCGCGCAGAAGCTGCCGACGCATGATTTGCTGTTCCTGCCGCGCAATATCAGCCAGCCCAAGGTGCTGTCGGCCTGGATCAGCGAGATCGAGCGCGGCGCCATTACCAGCTTGCTGGCGGTGAAGGCTGGCGCGGTGGTCGGCTGCGGCACCCTGGTGCGCGACCCGCATTCCTGGTCGCCGCATGTCGGCGAGATCCGGATGGTGGTGTCGCAGGACGTGCGCGGGCAGGGCGTCGGACGGGCGCTGTCGCAGGAGACCTTCGCGCTGGCGCTGGGGGCGGGGCTGGAAAAGCTCTCGGTGCAGATGACCGTCGACCAGCAGGCGGCGATCGCGCTGTTCGAGAGCCTCGGCTTCAAGGCCGAGGCGCTGTTGCGGGACCACGTCCGGGACGTCGATGGCAAGAAGCACGACATCGTCGTGCTCGGGCACAATGTGGCGCAGGTCCGGGCCCAGATGGAGGCCTACGGGCTTCCAGGCGCCGTCCAGCACTAAAGCCAGCCTCCCTCCAGCAACGATAAGGTCTCTTGGCCCGGCGCAGCCGTGACGCTGCGCCCCTGCCAGCGCGTTCAGGCGCGTCCTCGGCGCGCGGGTGCAGGGGCCGGATACAAAATCGCGAAAACAACCCCATGCAAAGATAGCGTGGGGCCGTCCCGGCATTAGTCTAAAGTGGAACTTTCGCCGCTTCCCTGGGCAAACCGCTCACCGTTAAGGCTGATCACGGATTCGTGATATCGCGATGCACCATTGATGTTGCGTCGCACAATTAACTGTGGCACAACGATCTCGCCCCGGGCCGAACCGGACGGGGTGAGCCCATAGCTCAAACCCGAGGATGGAGAGACCCCCATGACCACCGAAACCAATTCCGTGCTGAACACCGTCAAGGAAGCCTTCGCGCCCGTCACCGAGGCGTTCACCAAGCTCCAGAACCTGGAAGTTCCGGAAGCCGCCCGCGAGTTCGTGAAGAAGCAGGCCGAGACCGCCAAGGTTCGCGCCGCCGACATGCATGCCGGCTCCGAGAAGGTGACTGCCGCCATCGAGACCGCCGTTGCCGGTTCGGTTTCCGAGGCTGCCAAGATCAGCCGCAACATCCAGCAGGCGCTCTATCAGGACGCGGAAGCGTTCTTCGCCGGCATCGACAAGCTCGCTTCGGCCAAGTCGCTGAGCGAAGCCGCCCAGATCCAGTCGGACATGGTCCGTGCACGTGGCGAACTGTTCGTCTCGCGTGCGAAGGCCACCACCGAATATCTCGGCAAGCTCGTTTCCGAGAGCGCCAAGACCGCGCAGGACAACTTCTCCAAGGTCTACAGCAAGACCGCCTGATCGCGATCTGCCAACTGCCCTTTTGGAAGGCCCGCTTAGGCGGGCCTTCTTTTTGTCTGATGTCTCCATAGATCATCGTGGTCGCCGTTACGGTGGGCGGCGCTTCTCGTCATTGCGAGGAGCGCAAGCGACGAAGCAATCCATTCCTCGTTTTGCGGAGGCGTGGATTGCTTCGCTGCGCTCGCAATGACGGCTATCCTGAAGCGGAATCCCTCTGCGAAAGCCGCCATGACCGTCCCCGGCACATTCGTCGTAGACACACCCGCCGACGCGCAGCGCGCCGCCGAACTGCGTCGCGTCAAGCTGTTGGCGACGCTGGTATTGGCGGCGACATTTGCGATCTTCATCGCGGCCAGGATGTTATTGGCTGTTCACCCGGCCTTCGGCTTTGTCGCAGCCTTTGCCGAAGCCGCCACCATCGGTGGGCTGGCCGACTGGTATGCGGTGGTGGCCTTGTTTCGCAGGCCTTTGGGGCTGCCGATCCCGCACACCGCGATCATCCAGAGCAACCAGCACCGCATCGCCGACAAGCTCGGCGAGTTCATCGAGGTACATTTCCTCGAAGCCGGGCCGGTCGAGGCCAAACTGCGCCAGATCGATTTCGGCGCGTTCATTGCCGACTGGCTGCGCGACCGCAAGCGCAGCGAGGATCTCGCGCGCTTTGCGCTGCGGCTGTTGCCCGAGGCGGTCGCGGCCACCGAGAATTCCGGCCTGATGACCTTTGTCAGCCGGCGCATCACCTCGCAATTGATGTCGATCGATCTGGCGCCGCTCGCCGCCGGTACGCTGCGCACCTTCGTCAAGGAAGGCCGCCACCAGGGCCTGCTCGACGACATCATGCGCGCGGTGCATCAATCGCTGACGCAGCCCGACACCATGGCCATGATCCGCGAGAAGATTCGCGACGAGTTGCCGACGCTGTTAAAACTCTATCGCGCCGACAAGTTCCTGCTGAACAAGATCGTGGCTTCGGCGAGCGCGTTCTTCGAGGAAGTCCGCAACGATCCCAAGCATCCGTTCCGCGATGAGTTCGACCGCATGGTGCTGTCGTTCGTCGACCGGCTCGGCAGCGATCCGGCCTATGCCAGCCGCATCGACGGCCTGAAGCGCGATCTCCTGGCGCGGCCCGAACTCGGCGATCTCGCCCGCAACATCTGGTCCAACACGCGCTCGTTCTTCGAACGCAGCGCGTCAGGCGAGTCGCAAATATTGCAGCAGCATCTGGTGCGGATGTTCGTGGAGGCCGGCGAGGCGTTGGCCGCCGACCCCGAGATGCGCGCCGAGATCAACCAGGGTCTGGTTGCCGTGCTGCGCAGCGTCGTCGCCGAACAGAAGAGCGGCGTGTCGACCTTCATCTCCGATCAGGTCAAATCCTGGGATATGGGGCAGCTGATCGCGCTGATCGAAATCAACATCGGCCGCGACCTGCAATACATCCGCTTCAACGGCTCTCTGATCGGCGGGCTTGCGGGATTGGCGCTTTACACGCTCGAATACCTGTTGCGACTCGTGTGACTAATTAATCACGTCGACGTTTTGTTCGTTTTTGCTGCAGTGCGTTCTGCTTGAAAGCAGAAAATTGGTTCCCTAGCTTTTTACGAGAGATTGTTGCGTTGCGGAACGATTCTACCAGGTTTGCGTCTTCCCATGAACCAGTGGCCGGCTGCCGCAACTTAAGGGGCCGAGCCCGAGAGGAGATATGATGTCCGTTGCTACGCAGACGCTTCGTCCGCCGTCCAGAACCCTGATGTTTCTGGAGGGGCGAGCGATATCTGAACTGGGCGCTTTTCTTGGTGCCTTGCCGCTCCTGAGTCTTGCACCCAAAGGCGACGGGCATCCGGTGCTGGTATTGCCTGGCCTTGTGGCTTCCGACACCTCGACGCGCCCGCTGCGCAGCTTCCTGCAAAGCCGCGGCTACGCCGTCAGCGGTTGGCGCCAGGGCCGCAATCTCGGTCTGCGCCAGGGCGTGCAGCATGCGATGGTCGATCTGGTCCACGAATTGAACGACAAGCATGGCCGGAAGGTCAGCCTCGTCGGCTGGAGCCTCGGCGGCCTCTACGCCCGCCAGCTCGCCAAGATGATGCCGGCGCGGGTGCGCTCGGTGATCACGCTCGGCAGCCCGTTCGCGGCCGGCCCGAAGGCGACCAACGCCTGGCGGGTCTATGAAATGGCCAGCGGCCGCCGCGCCGACGAAGAAGACTCGCGTTTCGGCGGCTCGCTGGCGGAAACGCCGTCGGTGCCGACAACAGCGATCTTCAGCCGGACTGACGGCATCTGCGCCTGGCAGGGCTGCATGGAACGGACCACCGCGACCTCGGAAAGCATCGAGGTCGAAAGCAGCCATTGCGGTATGGGTCATCACCCCGCCGTGGTCTATGCGGTCGCCGATCGCCTGGCGCAGGCGGAAGGCAAATGGGCCCCGTTCGATCGCAGCGGATGGCGCAGCCTGGTCTATCCCAACCCGAACCGGTAAATCGGGATCTCAACAGCTCATCGACACGCCGGCCTCGCGCCGGCGTTTTCGTGAATCCGAAAACGCGCTATGCGTTGAGGCATGCCGCAGCCGCTCGCCCGCATCCTCGAACAGCTCAAGCGCGAACCATCGCGCACCGGCTCCATCGTCATCACCGTGTTCGGCGACGCCATCGTGCCACGCGGCGGCTCGGTCTGGCTCGGCACGCTGCTGGAATTTTTCAACGCGTTGGACATCGATAGCGGCGTCGTGCGCACCGCGATGTCGCGGCTGGCGAGCGACGGCTGGCTCGAGCGCAACAAGGTCGGCCGCAACAGTTTTTACCGGCTCGACAAGAAGGGCCGGCAGACTTTCGATACCGCCACGCGACACATCTATGATCCGCCGCTTTCCGACTGGACCGGGCGTTTCGAGCTGCTGCTGATCGGCAATGGCGGAGACCGCGACGCCTCGCGCGATGCCCTGAAGAACGCCGGCTTCGGCAGTCCGCTGCCGGGCGTCTGGGTGGCACCCTCGGGCGTGCCGGTTCCCCAGGAAGCCGCGGGCGCGATCCGTCTGGAAGTCTCCGCCGAGGACGACAGCGGCCGGCGCCTGCTCAGCGAAAGCTGGCCGCTGGAGCGCACCGCCGACGCCTATTTGAAATTCATGAAAACCTTCGAGCCGTTGCGCGCCTCGATCGGCCGCCGCGAAGTGCTCTCCGACGCCGACGCTTTCACCGCGCGGATCCTGCTGATCCACCATTACCGCCGCGTCGTGCTGCGCGACCCGCTGCTGCCGACGCCGTTGCTGCCGCGGGACTGGCCGGGCCGGGCGGCGCGACGGCTCTGCGGCGAGATTTATCGCGGGCTGCTTCCTGCGTCGGAACAATGGCTTGACGCGCATGCGACCAACGAGAACGGGCCGCTGCCGAAGGCGGGCGGGGCGC
>JBOHIT010000101.1:0-3573 GCA_050726155.1 Bradyrhizobium sp. | reverse complement strand
GAACGGCATTGCCCATTCTGCCCAGCGCCGGTTCGATCGAGCCTTCAGCGATGAGTTGGCGTATATCGTCAAAAAAGCCCATGCTCATGAATTCACCCGTTCGGCTTAACCACAATTCGTCTCCAGGCCAGCAAGAACAATTCGGCTGCCACGAGGAACGCTATCAAGCAACCGATCACGTAAAGAGTCCAAAAATCCTCGATCGTTCCCAACCGGTTGCATAGAAAGGATTCTTCGCCGCCAACACAGCTTTGCAAGAAATAACGAAAGAGAAAATACGACAGGAACGGAATCGCTACGCCGCCGACCAAGCATGCGGCCTTCAGAATTTTGACGACCTTACTGGCCGCCAGTGCCCACACACAGACCGTCACTCCAGACGCAACAGCTGTTACCAGGATCACCAGATGAAGTGACTCAGGTCCAGTCAAAGCGCTCCACATCAAGGCAAGAAATAGCGCGCCCGAAAAAAGAGCGACGGCCTGGAATTGAGTATCGTAAGCGGAACGCCAGCATAAGATTGTCAACGACGCAGATATCAGAACAAACAAGACAGCGAGCAGCGAAAACCAACTACCGAACCAATACCAATCAGACGGCCACAGGAAATTACTGCTAATTCTCCGTTCGATCGTATGGCCGGACTGGGCGTATACGATTCGGTCAAGAAGCAAGACCGCACGCGCAATCTGGCGCATCTCGATTCGAAGGCGATCAGCGACTGCCTCGACCAAGGCTTTAGCGTCTTCCATCATGGGGCTTATCTTTATAACCGAAAAATCCCTGTGGGCCCCAGAATCTCTGGCTACGTGTGAAGTTACTATTTCGACGACTTGCTTCACGAAGGCATCATTGGCAGCATCAAAATCATTTTCTGCTTTTTCCGCATTTATCGTTCGAGGCAACTTGAATTCCACGTCTTTCAACTTTAGGACGCATTCAAATTTGACCGCGGGAGCAGGAAGAGGCGGGATTGGCGTCACAAACTCCAGCGAACTAAAACCGAAATCATCTCGTCCTTGAGGGCTTCGCGCGGCCTTGACTCCGACTTTATTGCTCATCAATTCGCGGATGGTGATATTGCCGATGAACTTGTTGACCAAGCCTCCCACGCGCCCAGCACTGTAAGGACGAAGTTCCCGGGAATCGAATGACTGCCCCGCTGCCGAGAGAGCCGCAATGACAGCGTCTGCCACTTTAGAATCTTCATTTATTGGAAGCGCGCTATCTCGAGAAAGAGGCGCAATGAGCGCTCCCGCAAACCTGCACCAACGCCACGCTCCCATTGCGACTTGAAACTCTTCGGTACCGCGGGTCTTGAGCAGCGCTCGAACCGCAGCCGGAGGCGCACGATATCTGCCCTCATAGAACGAAATGTCCCTGAAAGAAACGTAAGGGACAACCACCGAGCGGCCTTGTACGAAAATATCCAGACCTGGAACTCCATACTGCGCTCGGAGCTTCTCAAAATCCAACTCGTTCGACGCCAAACCGTCGCGCTTTTCGGCACGAAACGCATTGGAATCGAATTCGTTACGAAACGCGCCAAATGCCAGTGTGCTTTCACCGGACCGAATTTCAATGAAGTCTGTAAGAAAAGATCGCCATGCAAGGGCTTCGGACAATGGCAGCGCTCTCGCTATTCGGCTCTCCAGAACGATTCCGAAAACGTAGGCAGGTGCAGCCAAGAGCATCGCGTGGATGACGCAAAGAACGAGAAGCGGCTCATATCTTGATGTCGAGGTATGTAGCGGACGGAGAGGCCTCGAAATGCCAACCAGCCAGAGTTGCACGACGAAGAGAAGGACGATCAAGACACCAAGAAATATGGGCTCTATCGCTGGAATGGACTTATTATCGACAACAACGAGGTATGCCGCGGCAATGCTGAGGAGACAGCCACCAAACGAGAATGGCAAAACGTAGGCAGTCCGCAAATGCCACAACGTGGGCCGCGTTCTTCGGAGCTTGTCTTGCAATTTTTCCAGAGGCAAAAGAAGCCTTCGCATCGGCGTCATCCGCGGTCTACGGGTGTTGTAACAGCGTGTTCCATGTCGATCCGCGCTGACGTTGTCACATCGCGCGCATAGATGAATTCGAGGCCCTGTTCACGCGCCTTGGCAACGATATCCGCAAGCGTCGGCCGGGTTGCAAGCCCGACCAGGCACAGTGTGGTCCCAACCTTGACCTCGGTTGGCTGAAACTCCTGCAGTGCGGCCTGAACACGCTCTTCCGAGCAGACAACACTCTTTGGCCAATAAATCTCAAAGTATGTTTCACTACGCGGCTGGTAAGAGACGAGGCGCTTGCCTCCTGCCAGCAGTAAAATCTCGTCAGCAACCGCTTCGGTTTCGTACAGATGTTGTGATGTGATGATAATAGCGGTGCGTGTAGACCGCGCGAGTTGAACGATGTCGAACAGGATCGACTGCTGGCTGACTGGATCCAGATTGCCGAGCGGTTCATCAAGGATTAGAAGCTTTGGTTTGTTCACACGCGCCAAGGCTAAATCGAACCGCATTCGAAAGCCCGCAGAAAGCTCCGACCATCGCCTGTCCTTGTACAAGGTAAGGCCGTAACGCGCGAGCAGTCGATTGGTCCACTCGACGTTCTCCTCCCCCTTGATTCCGTGAACGGCAGCGGCATATTCCAAATTCGACAATACCATTCCGCGCCATGGCGGAGACCGTTGCGCGACGAAGCCGATCTGCCTCTTCACGGCAGTCCAGTCGCCAACCTCACGCGACAGGGCCGGGTACGATACCTGACCGGTATCCGGCGCAAACTCGCCTCGCAAAATATCAAGCAGCGTTGACTTTCCGCTCCCATTCATCCCGATGATGCCTAGAATTCGTCCCGGCATGACTTTCAAGTCGAGTGGCTCAAGCTGGAATTTGGATACGCCGAAATTTCTTGAAATACCGCGGGCGTCGATAATGGCTTCCACGTCGAACGACGGTTCAGGCTGACTCGTCGATGGCGTCCCTCCTGTGAGCAGGGGTCCGTTGGTGCGCGAGCCGACAACATCCTCCACCAGCTTGTCCGGAGGGGTAAAGCTGATTTGCGCCTGATCGTCCTCTATCGCATCGCATAGCTCTAATGCTCGACGAGAGATATTTCCGACGATTCGAGAGATATCGTCCGGGGGCGCTCGATTACCGATCTGCCACAACTCAACGCGAGCATAGTCCTGCATCAGCAGGATCGATATCGTTCGCACCTCTTTGGAACAGGCGCGGCCCTGGGCCTCGACAAGATCGCTTAGCCTATTGAGGGCTCGCTTTACGTTGTTCCGCGCCAGATCCTTCCTGATCTCGGAAATTTCGTCTCCCGAACCATTGTCAATTAGATCGCTCGACATATCGGCTACTGGAAAAATCCCAATGCAATACCCGCAGAAGTAGCATTATTAATCCCGGCTGTGAAGTCGATAGTGCCTTGGTCGCCGCCGGGCCAGAGACCGCCGGGTGGCGGCGCAATACTTTCACCGACCGGCGAACATCAGAACAGCCGAGGCCTCAACGTCCGCGCAAATTGTGAAGCGCTGAGAGGACCTTTGCATTGCCCACGTAC
>JBOHIT010000100.1:0-14711 GCA_050726155.1 Bradyrhizobium sp. | reverse complement strand
ATGCTGCTCGGCCTTGCTGCGGTCGCCATCGACGAGGCGGCGGCCCCCGCCCGAGCCTCAGGCGTCGCATAGAGAACGGTCGTGGTAGCGGTGGTGCGCCCGTTGGTCTCGGTCAGGATCAGGGTGACGATGGTCTCGCCGCCGGTCCAATCCTGGTCGTAGATTTCGCGGTGGACGATGCGCGCCGGCGCTTCGATCTCGGTATAGACGCCGGAGGCGCCCATCTCGAAACCGTCCGGCGCCCGGCTGACAAAACGCCATTTGCCGCCGACGCGGAAATCGATCTCGCACACCGTCATGGTCCAATCGGGCAGACCGTACCAGCGGCGCAGCAAATCAGGCTTCGAATAGCAAAGGAACACCAGGTCGCGCGGGGCATCGAAGCTTCTGACAACGACGATCTCGCGATCGCCCGGCGTGGTGATGATAAGGGGCTCAGGCATCGTGGTCGCCTCGCTTTTTCGAGTGGTTGATGGGGGTTTGCAGGACCTCGAGCAGGGAATCGAGCCGGCTGTAACTCTGCTCCCAAAATTTGCGGTAGTTTTGCAGCCAGTCGGCGGCCTCGCGCATCGGCGCCGCCTCGATCTTCACTGGCCGCCGCGTGGCGTCGCGGCTGCGGGAGACGAGACCGGCGCGCTCGAGGATTTTCAGGTGCTTGGAGATCGCAGGCTGGCTGATGGAGAACGGTTCGACCAGCTCATTGACCGTGGCCTCGCCGCTCATCAGCCGCGCCAGGATGGCCCGGCGGGTGGGGTCGGCAAGGGCAATGAAGGTGGCATCGAGCTGTTGGGACGGCGTCATTTTATAACCTATTCATTATATAACTATATAGTTATATTCAGAGGCGGCGTCAAGCGGAAAAATGCGGCCTCCAGGCCCGGCATTTTTGGCGGGCTGTCCTGCCCTCGCCTCCGCCGCCAGGCGGCGTTATTCAGGCAGCGACGATCT
Organism: Bradyrhizobium sp.; assembly: GCA_050726155.1. GTDB lineage: Bacteria > Pseudomonadota > Alphaproteobacteria > Rhizobiales > Xanthobacteraceae > Bradyrhizobium. The sequence continues at coordinate 13,763 of JBOHIT010000100.1, read as the reverse complement.
CCCGCCCCCTTCCCGCATCACCCCACGAGCGCCGCATGCAAAGCCTTCCCGTCAACGGATTCGACATGGCCTATCTCGATGTCGGTGCGGGGCCGCCGCTGGTGTGCGTGCACGGCTCGCTGTGCGACTTCCGGATCTGGTCGTCGGTGCTGGGGCCGCTCTCAAGAAAGCATCGCGTGATCGCGCCGTCGCTGCGACATTTCTTCCCCGCGCACTGGGACGGCGTCGGCGACACCTATTCGATCGCGCAACATGTCGACGACGTCATCGGCTTCATCGAGAAACTCGACATCGGCCCGGTCGACCTGATGGGTCATTCCCGCGGCGGGCACATTTCGTTTCGCGTCGCGCAGCGCCGGCCGGACCTGCTGCGCAAGCTGATCCTGGCCGAACCCGGCGGCGAACTCGACGCCACGCTCGATCCCGCCTACAAGCCCGGCCCCTCGCCGCTCGCGGCCCGGATTGCAGCGTCCGCCACCGTCATCGCCGAGGGTAATGTCGATGGTGGGCTGGAAATCTTCATGGACGCGCTGGAAGGACCCGGCGCCTGGAAGCGGCTGCCGGCGACGCCGAAGCAATTGCTGCGCGACAACGCCACCACCTTGATCGGCCAGATGCGCGACGCGCGTCCGCCGTTCTCGAAAGCGGATGCCGAAGCGATCAGGACGCCGACGCTGTTCATCGGCGGCGCCAACACCAAGGGCACGCTGCCGCTGGTGCTGCGCGCGCTGGCCGCGAACGTTAAGGGTTCGCGCACCGAGATGATCCCGGGCACCACGCATCCGATGTTCGAACAGGCGCCGCAGAAATTTAGCGCGATCGTGCTGGAATTCCTGGCGACTTAAGCGCCGGCTCTGGTTTCTTGTTTGGCGCTTATTTCTGATCGAGCACCCATGCGCCGTCCCAATCGGCGGCGGGCGGGTTGGCCTGCAATTCACCGATGCGCTTGATGAATGCCTTGGACGGCCCGTCGCCGGGCACGGCTTCGAGCGCGGCGCTAAAGGCGTGACGCGCTTCGTCCCAATTGCGGGCGCGATAGGCGGCCAAGCCCTCGGAATACCGGCTCAGCAGCAACACCTGTTCGGGCGCGAGTTCGTCCTTGCGACCCAATATATCGTACACCGTCTCGGCATGCTTCTGGCCGACGACCACCAGCCGGTCGATCTCGCGAAATTCAATGACGTCACCGGCCAGCGCGATCGTGGGCTCCGACACCAGCGAGTGGCTGCCATAGATCTTGTTGGCGCCCTCGAGCCGCGACGCCAGATTCACCGCGTCACCCATGACAGTGTAGCTCATCATGAATTCCGAGCCGATGCTGCCGACAAGCACTTCGCCGGTGGCAACGCCGATGCGAACGTCGCAGTCGCTGGGCACCGTGCGCACGCCGAGCAACTCGGGCAACTCCGTACGCAACGCTGCACCACGGCGGGCCATATCGATCGCGGCCAGACAGGCGAGCTGCGCCTGTTCGCCGTCCTCGTTGAACGGAGGGCCCCAATAGGCCATGATCGCGTCGCCGATATATTTGTCGATGATGCCGTGATGGGTGCGGATCGGCCCCGACATCGTCGACAGATAATGGTTCATCACCTTGACCAGCCCCTGCGGCGTCATGCCTTCGCTGAGGCTGGTAAATCCCTTCATGTCGCAGAACAGCACCGTCATCACGCGGCGCTCGCCTTCGGCTGCGGTCTGCGACTGCCGGTCGATCAGGCCTGCGACGACGCGCGGATCGATATAGCGGCCGAACGTCTCGCGCATCTTCTCCTTGTGGCGCAATTGTTCGACCATGTTGTTGAACGCGGAGGTAAGCTGGCCGATTTCGTCCCGCGTGGTGATGTCGATCGATCCATCGAGGCGGCCGGCCTCGACGGCGCGGGTGCCGTCCAAAAGCCGGCGGACCGGCCGGGTGATGCTCATGCTGATGAAGATCGCGAACATCAAACCCAGGATGGCCGCCAGCACCGTCAGGATCATCGAGATCACGATGGCCTTCTGCTGGTCCCGCATCGTCACCACGGCATCGCTGCGGACCTGCGCCAGCATATCCTTGCGGATATCCTCGACCTTCTGGTTGAACTCGTCGCGCAGCGTGTCGGCCCGAGCCATGCTCGCCCTCACTTCCGCGAAATTGCCGGCGGCGAGCAACGGCATCATCCGCCGGTTCTCTTCGCTCAGATAGCGCCGGAGATCCCTGTTGACGTTTTCGATCCGGTCGTCGATCCGGCCAAGCCTGGCGTTATCAGAGTCGGTCGAGGTGTCATCGATGATCGCATTGATCAGCGCACGTGCGGCTTGCGCCTCGTGATCGATGTCCTGCCCCTTCGTTTCATAGACCTTTTGCTGGTCCGCAAACGTCGCGTCATCCGGCGGCGACTGCGTCTTCGCGATCACCATCCGGCGCACCGCCAGCGCCTGCTCGAGCGAGCGGACATTCATCCGCGCCAGATGGCCGTAGGCCTCGACATATTTGGTCGAGAGTTCGTCGAGCTGATGAGCCACCTTCCGCGTCATCACCGTCGACAGCACCGATGTGATCGCCATCAGGACAATCAGCCCGACGGCGATGGCAAGGATTCGTTTCCGGATCGACGGTCGCAACATGATCGGGGCTCTGAAATCGATGGTCATGGCAAACGAGAAAACCCGGCCGATCGGGATCGGCCGGGTTTGTTCTTTAGCTCGCGCCGGTAAATTTAGCACGAGCCGGGGCGCGAAAATTTGCGCCCGGCTTGCCGGATTCGGGCCGCGAACGCGGCGCGGACGCGGCTCAGCCCTTCCAGACGCCGGCCGGCTGCCGCACCGCGACGTTGAGCCTGTTCCAGACATTGATGTTGGCGATGGCCAGGATCAATGCGGCAAGCTCGTGCTCGTCGAACTGCTTGTCGGCCTCGCCCCAGACCGCATCCGATACCGGCTCGGCGCGGTCGCTGAGCCGGGTCAGCGCTTCCGTCAATGCCAAGGCGGCGCGCTCGCAGTCCGTGAAGTAGGGCGTTTCGCGCCAGGCTGCGACCGCGAACAACCGCTCGTCGGTCTCGCCGGCCTTTTTCGCCAGCTTTGGATGCATGTCGACGCAGGCGCTGCAGCCATTGATCTGGCTGGCGCGCAGATGCACCAGTTCGAGCAGCTTTTCAGGGAGACCGTTCTTGGTCAGGTCGCCCAGCGCCTGCAGCGCTTTCATGGCCTCGGGAACGACCATGACGGGGTGGTTCATTCGTGCCTGCAACATCTTTGTTTCTCCATCCATTTGTTCGATTTTGACGCCGCCATGCCGATTTGCTGTCACATCGGCACGGTTTCGTTCGTCAAAGCCATGACGAGGCACGACATGGGAATGTGACCGATGGACGAGAAAAAGTTTCTGGCTGAGAAGTTCGAGGCCAACCGGGCCCATCTGCGCGCGGTGGCCTATCGCATGCTGGGATCGACCGCCGAGGTCGACGATGCCGTGCAGGAAACCTGGCTGCGGTTGAGCCGCACCGATACCGGCGCGGTCGAGAACCTCGGCGGCTGGCTGACCACGGTGGTCGCCCGCGTCTGCCTCGACATGCTGCGATCGCGGAAATCGCGGCGCGAGGACCCGATGGGCCCGGACGTACCGGAGCCGATCGCCAGCGACGAACACGAGCGCGATGCCGACATGGCCGATTCCGTCGGCGCGGCGCTGCTGGTGGTGCTGGAAATGCTGGCGCCGGCCGAACGGCTGGCCTTCGTGCTGCACGACATGTTCGCCGTCCCGTTCGAGGAGATCGCACCGATCGTCGGCCGCACGCCGGCCGCGGCGAGACAACTCGCCAGCCGTGCGCGCCGCCGGGTGCAGGGCACCCCGCCCGCGCCGGATGCCGATTTCAGCCGCCAGAAAGGGATCGTCGATGCCTTTCTGGCGGCCTCGCGCGGCGGCGATTTCGAGGGGCTATTGGCGGTGCTGGATCCTGACGTCGTGTTCCGCGCCGACCATGCGGCGCAGCGGCTGGGTTCGCTCGCGGAAATCCGCGGCGCGGCAGCGGTCGCCGAAACCTTCAAGGGCCGGGCCACGGCGGCAAAGCCGGCGCTGGTCGATGGCGGGCCGGGGCTCGCCGTCATTCTCGGCGGGCAATTGCGCGTCGTGCTGCGGCTGACGATCAGCGGCGAGCGTATCTCGGCGATCGAGGCCGTGGCAGACGCCGAACGGATTGGCATATTCGATGTTGAGTTGCTCGGGCGCGCCTAGATCGGTTGGGAACGTCTCGCTGCGGTGCTAGTTTTTCTCCAGCGCAGCACAGGGAGGTACCAAAATGAAACCATCAACCAAACGGCTCGTTTCGATCGCCCTCCTCTGCCTTACGTTCACGGCTTCGCCCGCACGGGCCGCGCCGGATGAAAAGCTGCGCGCCGCGGCGGAAGCAGCCCGGCCGGCGTTGATCGATACGTTGCGCGACATGGTGATGATCGAGTCCGGAAGCGCCGACGTCGAGGGGCTGGCGAAGATGGCCGACTTCACCGAGACGCGCCTGAAGGCGCTGGGCGCCAGGACCGAACGGCGCAAGGCCACGCGCGGCGCCGGCGCCGACATCGTCATCGGCACCTTCGACGGTAGCGGCAGCAGGAAGCTCATGCTGATGGCGCACATGGACACGGTCTATCAGCGCGGCATTCTCGCGAGCCAACCCTATCGCGTCGACGGCAGCCGCATCTATGGACCTGGTATTGCCGACGACAAAGGCGGCATCGCCGTCATCCTGCATGCGCTGAAGATCCTGGGCGATGCCGGCTGGCGCGACTACGCCAGATTGACCGTGCTGTTCAATCCGGACGAAGAGGTCGGCTCGATCGGTTCCGGCGAACTCATCGCCGAACTCGCCGACCAGCACGACGTGGTGCTGTCCTGCGAGCCCACGGCCGCAGCGCCCGTAGCCAGGAACGACGCGCTGCTGCTCGGCGCCAGCGGCACGGCGACCGGAACGATGGAGGTCAAGGGCCGCACGTCACATGCCGGCGCCGCCCCGCAACTCGGCCGCAACGCCCTGATCGAGCTCGGGCATCAATTGCTGCAGACCCAGGACGTGGCCAAGTCGATTCCGGGCACGCAGCTGAACTGGACCACCGCGCAGGCCGGCACCGTGCGCAACCAGATTCCGGACAAAGCCACCGCCGGCGCCGATATCCGGGTGACGGTTCCCGACGGCGTGCAGAAGCTGCAGGCCGCGCTGGACGAGAAGGTGAAGAACAAGCTGATCGCTGACACCGAAACGACCGTGAAGATCGAGGTGGGCCGGCCGGCTTTCGTCGCCAGCGACCGCGGCCGCGCGCTCGCCAGGGAAGGACAGGCGATCTACGCCGAGATCGATCGGACGCTCGATATCGTCGAAATGACCGGCGGCGCCACCGATGCCGGCTTCGCCAACCGCAGCGGCAAGGCCGTCGTGGTCGAGAGCTTTGGTCTCGCCGGCTTCGGCTACCACGCGCGCGACGAATTCATCGACGCCGGCTCGATCGTCCCGCGGCTCTATTTGATGACCCGGATACTGACGGAGCTTGGCAAGCGGAAATAGTCCGCCCTCGCCCTCCCGCCGCAATACCGCAGGGGCCCTTGACGGGACCCCGCGCGAGCAGTATCGACACCGAATACGGAATTCCGTATTCCATACTGGACGGCCGGCATGATCCCGTTAGATCCGCTCCCCAATCTGATCGACCAAGTCTATGCCCGGATTCTCGAGGCGATCATCGATCGCACGCTGCCGCCGGGGCGCCGCATCACCCAGAACGAGCTCGCCGAGAAGCTCGGCGTGTCGCGCCAGCCGGTCTCGCACGCGCTGCATTTGCTGCACCGGCAGGGCCTGGTTGCCGAGAGCGGCCGCCGCGGCTTCGAGGTCACCGAACTCGACCCGGTCCGTATCCGGCAGCTCTACGAGGTCCGCGGCGCCATCGACGCGCTGGCGGCACGGCTCGCCGCCGGGCGGAGCAAGGCCGACGCGGCCGGACGGGCGCAGCTCGAAGCGGCGCTGCAGGCCGGGCGGACCATCGACAGGGATACCCCCCTGGCGCGGCTGATTGCGCTCGACGTCGATTTTCACGGCGCGATCTACCGCCTCGCCGACAATCCCTCGATCGAGGAAATGATCGCACCGCAATGGCCGCATATGCGCCGCTCGATGGCGACCGTGCTCGCCGAGCTCGACTATCGCGACAGCGCCTGGAGTGAACACGAGGCGATCGGCGCGCAGATCCTGGCCGGCAATGCGGGGGCAGCCGAGGCTGCGGCCCTGGCGCATGCGCAGACGGCGGGACGGATGACCGAGCAGCGATTGAAGGCAACCGATAAGGCGGCGTGACCGCGCCGTAACAAAAACAGGAGGAAGCAAAATGAAACTGACCCCACAGCAGATCGAGTATTTCGACCGCGAAGGCTGGCTGTTCCTGCCCGAGCTGTTCAGCCCGGAGGAAGTGGCTTATCTGGCGCGCGAGGCCGAGGGCATCTACGATGCCGACCGGCCCGAGGTGTGGCGCGAGAAGAGCGGCGCACCACGCACCGCCTTTGCCGCCCATCTCTACAACGAAGCGTTCGGCGTGCTCGGCGCGCATCCGCGCATGATCGATCCCGTCGAGCAGGTGTTCGGCGAAAAAGTCTACATGCATCAGTACAAGATCAACGCCAAATCGGCTTTCACCGGCGACGTCTGGCAGTGGCACCAGGATTACGGCACCTGGAAGCGCGACGACGGCATGCCGCAGCCGCGCGCGATGAATATCGCGATCTTCCTCGACGAGGTGATGCCGATCAACGGTCCCCTGATGCTGGTGCCGAAGAGCCAGCACGCCGGCGACCTCAAGGCCTCGCACGATCTCGAAACCACTTCCTATCCCCTGTGGACGCTGGACGAAGCCACCGTGACCAGGCTCGTGAAGGAAGGCGGCATCGTCGCACCGACCGGCAGGGCCGGCGGCATGCTGATGTTCCACGGCAATCTGGTGCACGGTTCGGCCGGCAACATCACGCCCTACCCGCGCAAGATCGTCTATTTGACGCTGAACGCGGTCTCCAACTACATCCGCACCCCGACGCGGCCGGAATACATCGCGCACCGCGATTTCACGCCGATCCAGACCGTCGACGATGACGCGCTGGTGCGGCTGGCTCGGGCGCATCGCCAGGCGGCGGAGTAATCTATCTCTCGTGCCCCGGACGCAGCGCAGCGTGAAACGTTGCGCTGCTGAGCCGGGGCCTACATCTTGTTCAACGTCCCATAGGTCCCGGCTCTGCGGAGCAGCGTTACACGCTGCACCGCGTCCGGGACACGCCAACTCCCGGATTTTCAATGAACCTCCACCACCTCCTCCAGGCCCGCCATGCGGCCGGCAAACCGGTTCGCGTCGCGCTGATCGGCGCCGGCAAGTTCGGCTCGATGTTTTTGGCGCAGGTGCCGCACACACCGGGGCTCGAGGTGTCTGTTATCATCGATCTCGACCGTGACCGGGCGCGCGAGGCGTGCCGCACGGTCGGCTGGGATCAGGACCGGATCGCACGAACCGCCTTCACCGACGATGGGCTGCGTGCGATCGCGGGCGGCGCGATGGATGTGGTGGTGGAAGCGACCGGCAACCCCGCCGTCGGCATCCGGCACGCCCGCGCCGCGATTGCGGCGGGCAAGCATGTGGTGATGGTCAATGTCGAGGCCGACGTGCTGGCCGGTCCGCTGCTCGCGGAGGAAGCCCGCAAGGCCGGCGTGGTCTATTCGCTGGCCTATGGCGATCAGCCGGCACTGACTGCCGAAATGGTGGACTGGGCCCGCGCGACCGGTTTCCGCGTCGTCGCCGCCGGCAAGGGCACAAAGTATCTGCCGGCCTATCATGACGTGACGCCGGAAGGCGTCTGGGGCCATTACGGCCTGACCGCGGGCGAAGCGCAATCGGCCGGCATGAACCCGCAGATGTTCAATTCGTTTCTCGACGGCACCAAATCCGCGATCGAGATGGCGGCCATTGCCAACGCTTGCCTGCTCGACGTGCCGGCCGACGGTCTGCTGTTCCCGCCCTGCGGCGTCGACGATTTGCCGCACGTGATGCGGCCGCGCGACAAGGGGGGCGTGCTGGAGAAATCCGGCGTGGTCGAAGTGGTGTCGTCGCTGGAGCGCGACGGCCGCCCGGTATTTCGTGATTTGCGCTGGGGCGTCTACGTCGTGCTGGAAGCGCCGAACGACTACGCGGCGGATTGTTTCAAGCAATACGGGCTGAAGACCGACGCCAGCGGGCGGTTCGCGGCGATGTACAAGCCCTATCATTTGATTGGGCTCGAGCTGAATATCTCGATCCTGTCGGCGGCACTGCGCAATGAGCCGACCGGCCAACCGCAGGGTTTTCGCGGCGACGTCGCAGCAGTCGCCAAACGCGACCTGCGCGCCGGCGAAATGCTCGACGGCGAAGGTGGCTACACGGTGTGGGGCAAATTGATGCCGGCTTCCGCCAGCCTCAAGGCCGGCGCGCTGCCGATCGGGCTTGCCCATCGCGTCAAGCTGAAGAACGACATCGGCCACGGCGCTGTGGTGCGCTGGAGCGACGTCGAGTTCGATGCCAACAACGACACCATCAAGACACGCAAGGCGATGGAGGCGAGGTTCTCGGCACGTTCATAAACGTTCGGGAGAGTAGTCTCCTGAAACTGGAATAGTGATGTTCGTCAGGCTGGCGCCGTTTTTATTCGTGATGCTCTGGAGTTCTTCCTTCATCACGGGAAAGATCGGATTGCAGCACCTCTCGCCGCTGCTGTTCGTCGCGATCCGTCTGGTATCCTGCGCGATCATCCTGACCGGCACGATGCTGGTGCTGCGGCGGTCATGGCAGCCGCTCGCGGGGTGGCGGTGGCTGCATTGCGCCGTAGCCGGCGCGCTGTTGAATGCGCTTGGCCTGATGGCGCCGCATGTCGGCCTCCTGATCGCGCCCGCTGCCCATATCGCGCTGGTGCAATCGCTGACGCCACTGCTGACGGCAGCACTTGGTGTCTTGCTGTTGCACGAAAGGCTGCGATCGGCGCAATGGCTGGGGCTCGCGCTGGGTCTGGTCGGTGTCGTCCTCGTGGTCGGTGAAGCGGCACTTGATAACGCAGCCCGGTTTCAGGGCATGGTGTTGGCCTTTGTCGGCGTGCTCGGCCTGGTGTTCGGCACACTCTATTTCGGTCGATTCTGCCGCGGCATGCCGCTGTTGCCCGGCGCAACCGTGCAATTCCTGTCGGCCGCGGTCGTCTCCTCGCTTGGGGCGTGGTTACTGGAAACACCGCATGCCGACTGGACCGAAACCACCATTGCGGCGGTGGCGTGGAATACACTGATGGTTTCGCTCGGTGGGATGGGGCTCTATTCGGCCATGCTGGTGCGGGGCAGCGTCGCCCGTACCAGCGCCACCTTCTATCTCGTCCCCGGAACAGTGGCGCTGCTGGCCTGGGTACTGCTCGGCGAGCAGCCAAGTTGGCTCGCCATTGCAGGCCTGCTCGTGGCGTCGGCCGGATGCTGGCTGGTCAGTACGGCGGCTGCGACGCCGATCGAGGATGCACATCAATAGATCGCGGCGATCGCCTTATGGCAGCAGCCTATTCGACCGCGCCAGCCCAAACCATTTCCGGAACATCACTTCGGTATCCATCATCTCGGTAAAGCCGGCCTGGTTGATCTTCACGGTCGAGACGATCGACGGTGGGCCCGACTGGGCCTGGCCGTAGCGCATGCTGTAATCGGCATATTGGAACGACAGGCCGACGAAGGCCTCGAGGCCGGGCGAAATCAAATTGTGCTTGCGCCGCAGCTCATCCCACGGCGCGATCCATTTCGGACATTCCTGCACCAGCGACAGCGGCGCTGACTTGCCCGGCTTCATCTCCAGCGCGTCTGCGATCGCCGGCCAGACATTCTCCCAGGTGAAGACGTCGCCATTGGTGACGTTGAAGGCTTCGTTGCGCGCCGCGGGGGCTTCACCGGCCCAGGCAATCGCCCGCGCCAGCAGGTCGACGTCGACCGCTTGCGAGACCCGCGGCGCACCGCCGGGATAATCGAGCGGGCGGCCTTGTTCGCGCAGCATCGCGGCATAGACACCGAGCGGCGGGATCAGGTCCATCGCGCCGCCGACGGTCTCGCCGACGATCAGCACGGGGCGGAGAATGCTCCAGTGCCAGGCTTTGCCTTGTTGCAGTTCGCGCAGAAAATTCTCTTGCGCCCAGTAGAAATTCGGCTGCTCGTACATTTCGGAGCGGCCTTCGCGCGCCGGCACGGTGAGCGGGCGGACGTGAACGCCATAGGCCTTGGTGCCCTGCAGAAGTGCGACGTGCCGCAGCTGCGGCGCCACCGGCTCGAGCGCAGCCATTAGATGGCGCAACATCAAATCGTTGGTGCGGATCTGGTCCTGATCGCGCCAGCCATCGACTAAATTCGGCGCCTCGTAGAGCGCGGCGTACACCAGATGGGTGGCGCCCTGCAATTCGGCGGCGGCGCGCTGGCACTGTGCGGGGTCGGTCAGGTCGACCGGAACGTGCCGAGCACCGTAAAGTTCGCGCGGCTTTCGCCGTGACAGCGCCACAACGTCGCATCGGCCGGCAGCGCCGAAGTGCCGCAATGCGGCATTTCCCACCAATCCCGCCGCACCCGCGACCACGACCTTCTTCGCTGCCATTCCCGCCTCCCGTGGCGATTATCGGCCTTCCCTAGCAGACGATAGCCGGCTGCGTCAGTCTGCGTCTTAGCCTTTCGTCGTGGGAGGCGAAGGTGAATTGCACAGACTTGTTGCAGTCGTTCGCAGCTGCGGTGGAACCAGAACGCTTGATTATCGACCCCCGATTGGTCATCCTGCTCCACGGGTTTGAAAGGCTTGATCTCAATCACCAATCGAACGACCGGCCATCGACGGACAAGAACGACAAATCAAGATCGTTGTCCCGTGGTCAGCATGGAAAAAAACAAAAGGGGAAACATATGAAACGTCGCGATTTTATCAAAGTAGGCGGTGTCGGTCTCGCCGCGACTGCGGTCGCAGCTCCGGCCATCGCACAATCGAATCCTGAAATTAAATGGCGGCTTGCGGCCAGCTGGCCCAAGGCGCTCGATACGCTCTACGGCGGCTGCGAATATTTTGCCAAACGCGTTGCCGACATCACCGACAACAAATTCCAGATTCAGGCGTTTGCCGCCGGCGAAATCGTGCCGGGCCTGCAGGTGCTCGACGCCGTCTCGAACGGCACCGTCGAGATGGGCAACACCGCGCTGTATTATTACTGGGGCAAGAATCCCGCGTTCACCTTCGGCACCTCGCTGCCGTTCGGTCTCAACACCCGCGCGCATATCGCCTGGCTGCGGTTCGGCGGCGGCATGGACATGCTGAACGACCTGCTCAAGGAATATAAATGCGTCGGCGTTCCGACCGGCAGCACAGGCGCCCAGATGGGCGGCTGGTTCCGGAAGGAAATCAAGTCGATGGCGGATTTCCAGGGCCTGAAATTCCGCGTCGGCGGTTTCGCCGGCACCATCATCTCGAAGGTCGGCGGCGTGCCGCAGCAGATCGCGGGCGGCGACATCTATCCGGCGCTTGAAAAAGGCACCATCGATGCGGCCGAGTGGGTCGGCCCCTATGACGACGAGAAGCTCGGCTTCGTCAAGGTCGCGAAGTATTACTACTATCCGGGTTGGTGGGAAGGCACCGGCCAGGGCCACAACATCATGAACATGGACAAGTGGAACGCGCTGCCGAAGCACTATCAGGCGGCGATCGAAACCGCCTCCTACGATACGTTCACCTGGGTCACCGGCAAGTACGACTACGTCAACGCCGCGGCGTTGAAGCGGCTGCTGGTGGCGGGCGCCATCCTGAAGCCGTTCCCGCAGGAAGTGCTGGAAGCCTGTTACAACGCGGCGAACGAAATCTACGCGGACCTGTCGAAGACCAACCCGCACTTCGCCAAGATGTACACCAGCCTGACCGCCTTCCGCGCCGAATCGGTGGCGTGGATGCAGGTGGCCGAACTGAGCTACGACAGCTTCATGATGCGGATGCGCACCAAGACCTGAGCCCGCTACGCTCCAGCCAACAAAAAAGCCCCGGAGATTTCTCCGGGGCTTTTCCTTTGCACAACCTGACAGAAATTGGATTGTTGTCTTGACGCGTTTGCTTTTCGCGAACCGGTATCCACGTCGCTTGAAAACGCTCTACTCTTCGCTGAGCGCTTCGATGAGCTTGTCGTAATACTTGGTCACGAGATCGATATTGCCCTTGTTCGCGATCGCCGGCGACGGCGATTTCAGCGCGTCGTTGAGATCGGCGAGGGCTTCCTTCTTGTCCTTGGGGGACATTTTCTTGTCGGCCTGAACCTCGGCGATCTGCGCCTTGATCACAGCTTCTTCCCCGACATACTTCTTGGTCGTGGCGTCGAAGCCGCCGAGCACCAGGGTAATGTTGTCAACCACGAGGTTGTAGTCGTCATAGCTGGCAAAGCCGAACCTCTTGGCGATGCCCTCGAGCTGTGCGGTGATCTTCGGATCCGGCTTGGCGTTCTCGTCGATCTTCTCGGTGATCGGATCCATTTCCTTGGCGGCCGCAAGCACGCTTTGAACCTGCGCGTCGGTCAACGCGATCTGCTTCAGCGGGGCTTCCTGCTGCGGCGGCGGGGCGGCTTGCGCGGGCGGCGCCTGCTTCGGCGGTGCCTGCTTGGCCTGCGCCAGCACGTCACCGCTGGAAGCGATGGCGATCGCGAACGCGAAGCCGAGCGCGAGGGCGGCAAGACTCAAGGCACGGGCGACAGGGCGGGCGATCTCACGCATGGCAGTCTCCTCAGGGGGTTTAGCGCTGTTCCATGAATGGGTCAGGAGCGACCCGGGGACGGTTCAAATGATGCCAGGCGAATCTGGCGGCAAATAATGGCGAAAACGAAATCGAGGTCAGCTTAGCGCCTGTGGGGCGGAACGGGATAACGATTTTGCGGTCCCGCCGCGCTCCCGGAGCATGACTGGCAAAGCGCCTTTGATGGTTCTGTCCGGCGGGATCTGTTGACGGCTCAGGCCTCGAACAGCGGGCCGGCGAAGCACTTTTTCTGCAGCACCACGTCTCGCCGCCAGCGCGCTGGCGCACGATCATTTCGGAATCGATGTCTTCTGCCTCGACGGCTTCCGACGTGTCGTCGTCTCCGGTACGCGCGACCGAATCACAGTGCGTGTCGATCGTCGATGCGAACGCACGAGCGCAATAGCCGGGACCGCGGGAGATGGTAGCGCGGCCGGCTCGAGGAGATCGCCCGGGAGGAAACAGCCTGGCCGCACAAACAAAAACGCCGCCTTCCCGAAGGAAGGCGGCGCTTTGTTTGATCGTGACACGTAAAGAGGAATTGCTTTGTCCTTGGCAGGTCTGGCAGCGACCTACTCTCCCAGGGCTTAAGCCATAGTACCATTGGCGCTGAGGAGTTTAACGGCCGAGTTCGGGATGGGATCGGGTTCAAGCTCCTCGCTAGAACCACCAGACCGGCGAAGGACAAAGATACGAAGCAAGCAGTCGATCATCATGGCGCATACGCGCGATGGACACTGAAAATGAGAGCAATCAAGCCAATCGAACGATTAGTACCGGTAAGCTACATGCATTACTGCACTTCCACACCCGGCCTATCAACGTGGTCGTCTTCCACGGTTCTCAAGGGAATACTCGTTTTGAGGTGGGTTTCCCGCTTAGATGCTTTCAGCGGTTATCCCGTCCGTACATAGCTATGCAGCACTGCCGCTGGCGCGACAACTGCTCCACCAGAGGTACGTTCATCC
>JBOHIT010000099.1:0-10809 GCA_050726155.1 Bradyrhizobium sp. | reverse complement strand
GGTCAAGGCGGTCTATCTCGGCGAGGCAGCCGATGTCTGATCTCCTTGCCATCAACGGCCTGCGCGCGGGCTATGGGCAAGCGGTGGTGCTGCCGGGTATGTCGCTGACATTAAGCGAGGGCCAGGTGCTGGCGCTGCTGGGCCGCAACGGCACCGGCAAGACCACGTTGATCAATTCGATCGTCGGAATCACCCGGCATTTTGGCGGTACGGTGGCGCTTGGCGGGCTCGACATCACCGCGATGCGGCCGGACCAGCGGGCGCGCGCCGGGATCGGCTGGGTGCCGCAGGAGCGCAACATTTTCCGCTCGCTGACGGTGGAGGAGAACATGACGGCGGTGGCCCAGCCCGGGCCCTGGACCGTCGACAAGGTTTACGAAATGTTTCCGCGGCTGAGGGAACGCCGCAGCAATTTCGGCAACCAGCTCTCCGGCGGCGAGCAGCAGATGCTGGCGATTGGCCGGGCGCTGACGCTCAATCCGAAGGTGCTGCTGCTTGATGAGCCTACAGAAGGGCTGGCGCCGATCATCGTCGAGGAACTGTTGCGGGCACTCGGCACCATTACCCGCGCCGGTGGCATCTGCTCGATTATCGTCGAACAGAATGCGCAAAAGATTCTGGGGCTGGCCGATCGGGTTGTGATATTGGAGCGCGGTGCGATCGTGCATGATGCGGCGTCCAGCGCATTGAAGGCCGATCCAGCAGTGCTCGAACGCTATCTCGGCGTCTCGGGCGCGGCACATTAGGTTTCTTTCAGGAGCAAGAGCATGCAGCGAACCAAAGCCCCGTTCCGCGCCGACGAGGTCGGCAGCCTGTTGCGGCCGCCGCGCATCAAGGAAGCGCGCGCCAAACTGGAAAAGGGCGAGATCACGGCCGAGGATCTGCGTAAGGCCGAAGACCTCGAGATCGAAAAGGTCGTGCACAAGCAGGCCTCGCTCGGCCTCAAGCTTGCGACCGACGGCGAGTTCCGCCGCTCGTGGTGGCATTTCGATTTCCTCAGCCACCTGACCGGCTGCGAACTCTTTCATCCCGACCAGGGCATCCAGTTCGCCGGCGTCCAGACCCGGCATGACGCGATCCGGGTGATCGGCAAGCTCGATTTCCCCGACAATCATCCGATGCTCGATCATTTCAAATTTTTGAAAAAGCATTGCGACACCGCACATGTCACTGCGAAGATGACGATCCCGTCGCCCGCGGTGCTGCATTTCCGCGGCGGTCGCAAGGCGATATCGAAAAACGTCTATCCCGATCTCGACGCGTTCTATCACGACCTCGGCAAGACCTACCGCAAGGCGGTAAAGGCGTTCTACGACGCCGGCTGCCGCTATCTGCAGTTTGACGACACCGTGTGGGCCTATCTGTGCTCGCCGGACGAGTTGCAGAAGGCGCGTGAGCGCGGCGACAACCCGGATGGCCTCCAGGAGATCTATGCCCGCGTTATCAATTACGCGCTGGCGGAGCGGCCGGCCGATATGATCGTGACCACGCATGTCTGCCGCGGCAATTTCCGATCCACCTGGATTTCCTCCGGCGGCTACGAGCCGGTGGCGGAGACGATGCTGGCCGGCACCAATTACGACGGCTATTTCCTCGAATATGATTCCGACCGCGCGGGCGGCTTCGAGCCGCTGCGGTATCTGCCGAAGGGCAACAAGGTCGTGGTGGTCGGCGTCATCACCTCGAAGTTCGGCGAACTCGAGAAGAAGGAAGACATCAAGCGGCGGCTGATGGAAGCAGCGAAGTTCGCGCCGCTCGATCAGCTCGCGGTGTCGCCGCAATGCGGCTTTGCCTCGACCGAGGAAGGCAACATCCTGTCCGAGGAAGAGCAATGGGCCAAGCTCCGCCTCGCGGTGGATGTCGCCAACGAGGTGTGGGGGAGGTAGGGTCATCTCTCCACTCGTGGTCCCGGCCTTGAGCTCAGATGCGCAATTGCGCATCGGGGATCCATATTCTGCGGCCTCTCCACGTCATTGCGAGCCAACGGGTCGGCGCGAAGCGCCGCCCGATGGCTCCGCGAAGCAATCCATAGCGCGGCGTAGCCGATGGATGGATTGCTTCCGCCTCCGCTCGTCGAGCTACGGCGGACAAGTCGTCGCTTCGCTCCCTTGCGCAAACGTTTCGCGTTTGTCGCAGGCAATGACGCAGTAGATTCGAGTTTTCAATTTCAAGCGCCGATATGCTTTCGCATTCTCGCGGCACGATACGCCCGAGCTTTTCCAGAAATTCCTTGCCCTCTCAAACAGAGGGCGCAGGGAGTGCCGGATGCGCGCTGCACCCGCGATCTCGTGAGCAGTGTGCACAAAGAAGTGCGCCCACGAGCATACAGGGCAGCGGAGAACATCCGACATTCCCTGCGCAATGGCTTTACGGCTTATAGCGTGCTCTCCCCGGAGAACGGCTCTTTTGCCTCCGTTGCGCCCTGAGAGGCTGTTGCCTCCAGGTGCGTTGACGCCAGCACCGCGACGTCAGGACCACACGCCTTTGCCGTACGCGTCATGCGCTTACGTCTTGCGCACTTCGCGTCCGCCGCTCCCCGCCCCTCGTTGTGACGATGGCCAACGCCCCCTGAGTGGGACGGGATACCGAAGATGTGTCCGGATTCATCCTTCGGATAAAGCGAAATTATTTTGATTCTGGGCTTGACGTGATTTCCGATAATCGGAAGTAACTTGCCGTCGAGTTGTTTTGTCGCATCCGGGCCGTAACATTATACTTGCACGGGGGGCGACACAGCAGCGACCGGATCAGTGAAACATGATCCGCCGCGTCTTCTTGTCCCTATCCTGTCGGCGCGTTACGCTTCCGCGCCGCAATGTCGAAAGGATAAGCCGCGCATGCCGGCGGAGAGCAACCTCATGCCAACAATCACCGACCAGCGTGTATTCCTGCCGACCAAGGATTTCGACCGCTCGATCGATTTCTACAGCCGGCTGGGTTGGCAGGCGCGCTTCCGCGACGGCAATCTTGCGCTGATGGAACTGGGCGCTTCGCGCATTTTCCTGCAGAAATATTATCAGCAGGTATGGGCCGATAACACGATGGTCCATCTCGTCGTGGATGACGCCGTTGCCTGGCAAGAAGTTGCCGAGCGGGTGAAGCGAGAGGGCGGTTTCGACGAAGTGAAGATCCGTAGCCCGCAGCGCCAGGACTATGGCGCGCTGGCGCTTCACGTGATCGATCCTGCCGGGGTGCTGTTGCACTTCGCTCAAATGGATGAATAGCGCCGGCTTGCCGACCATGCGGAGCGGTTGAACGTCGAAATATTGGAGAAGGAATGTGCTTGTGAGCGGCTGGCCGCTAGCGGGACGCTCGGGGTGTCGGATTTACGACCCAGTAGGCTCGGCCGTTTGTGGTGGGATCGCTGTTGTCGCTGGCGGACCAGTAGATGAATGTGGAGCGCTTGATCCTGTAGTGTGAGAATCGACCCTCGCCCAATCTTTCTATGTCCATGAATTTGCTGTGCGCTGGTCCAAGCCGCTTGCCATTTTCATAAAGTTCAATGGGTGAACGGTTGTTGTTGTCATCGGAATCCGCCACTTCGTCAAACAACGACCTTTCCACGGTGACGGAAAAATCCGAGTGCTTCTTGAACGGCGGCATCAGCCTGAATTTCACTCCAACTACGTCAGGTCCGATGACAAAATTGGGGTCCGCCGTGAAGGTAGTGTTTAGCCAATGAGCCGCTACGAAATAAGGTACCATCGCGCCGAACGCGCAAATAAAAATCGTCGATCGATTTCCTGTCAATGGCTTCGATCGCCACCAGTCCATAGACAACAATTTCATGACGGGAAGTTAGCACCCGCACCAATGGAAATCACGCCGGATTCCGGCCTGTATCCCGGGACGACGTCTGTGAAACGCCCTCTCTCGTTGCGCGAACGCGCGTGCCGGAGAGTGTCTGCCGCGCCCGTTGGCTTTCGCGGCGCGCTCCGACGGTTTGAGGGCCCGCTGGATGGTCTGGGCGCCGATCTGCAGATGCTGCTCCAGGGATTTACCCCCGCTGGGGGTGACCCAGCTCGTTTGCGATACGCATTGCTGCGAGCCTTTCCCCCGTTGGGCAGATGGTGGTAGGACACGCCGGTAACCGGTCTTTGCCCACCAACGCGTCCCAAACCCCCATTCGATGAAAAACGAGCAGATTCTCAGCCAGATATCGGAGTTCTGCCGCCAGGCCGACATGGCGGAGACGACGTTCGGCCGCCGGGCTGTCAATGACGGCAAGCTGGTGCATCGCTTGCGCGAGGGCAAGCGCATCACCATCGACACACTGGACCGCATCCAGGCCTATATCGCCGCGTCCACGCCGGGCGGGTTGCCGCCGCCGCGCGGTCTCGAGGTGCCGCCCGAGAAGCGCGATCCCAGGGGCAATTTCCGTTTCTTCGAGAATCGGCAGAAATACCTGCTGTTCGTCCATACTTGCAGCGAGAAGCGGGTGACCGCCGACCGGGTGGCGCTGGAGTTGTCGAGCCTGCATCCGCGGCCGCCAGCGCTGCGGGTGTTCGATGCCGGCGTCGGCGACGGCACGGTGCTGGCGCGGGTGATGCGTGCGATGCACGGCCGTTTCCCCCACATGCCGTTCTATATCGCCGGCAAGGAGCTCAGCCTGGAGGACGTCCGGTTGACGCTCGACAAGGTGCCGGACCGGCTGTTCGAGCACCCCGCGACCGTCTTCGTGCTCACCAACATGTATTACGCCGAGGCGCCCTGGCTGACGCCGGCTTCCCCGGCGGCCGCCGCGGGCATGATCTGGCACGAGGTGGCGCTGCAGGGGGCCTCATCGGGTGAATTCGAAACCCAGATTGCCGAATTGGGCCCATTTCTTGAACAGAATTGGCGGGCCAATATTAGTCCCAAATCGGGCATGCCGATCTACGAGCGGCCGGTGGCGCTGGTGCTGTACCGGGAGGACCACCGGTTCCTTCTCGATTCGATCATCCCGCGGGCGGGCCGGACCGAGGCCAATTTCGACCTCGTAATCGCATCCCAGCCATACCGGGCCAAATCGTCGGTGAATTTCCGCGCCAAGCGCATTATCGCTCCGCTGGCACGGGCGCTGCGGGCCGGCGGCCGTTTGATTGGAATTCACTCCCACGGGCAGGATCCGGGCCTCGAAATCATCCAGTCGGTCTGGCCCGGAGAAAATCCTTTCGCGGTGAGCCGTCATGAGCTATTGCGCACGGTGAAATACGAGCTCGGATCGGCCGGGCGCGACCTAAACTTTAATGCCTACGCCGATAACCGTTCCATCTTCCGTTATGATATGGAAGCGCTGCCCAACGAGGTCACCGGCTCGATCGGAACCTCGACGGCCTTTGCAGCGTGGAATGCGGCGGTGTATGTCGCCCAGATCGAAGACGAACGGTTGACGGAAATGACCGAAAACGGCCGGACCCTCGATGCCACCAGAGAGGTTCTGCGCAAGCATAATGGGCTGTGGTTTTACGACGAATCCTACGTCATTTCGCGCCGTCGCGACTGACATTCCGGGATAAATGACAAAGAGAGCCCGCCGACATCAGGCGGAAACAAGGGGTTGTTGATGCGCGCGTCCTATCTGTTCACCAGCGAGTCGGTTTCCGAAGGCCATCCGGACAAGGTTTCGGATCAAATCTCCGACGCGATCCTCGATGCCTTCCTAGAGAAGGACGTCAAGCTCGGGATTGCCGACGACAGTGCGGTCAATACCCGTCTCGGCTGCGAGACGCTTTGCACGACCAACAAGATCGTGATTGCGGGCGAGGGCCGCGGCCAGCTGTTCCGCGACATCCACGGCGTCTCGGTGGTCGATCGCGAACTGATCTCCGAGATCGCGCGCGGCGTGGTCAAGGACATCGGCTACGACCAGAACGGCTTCTCCTATCACGGCGCCGACATTGAGGTGCTGCTGCATGGCCAGTCGCCCGACATCGCGATGGGTGTAGATGCGAAAAAAAAGAAGAGCGGCGAAGAAGAAGGCGCCGGCGACCAGGGCATGATGTTCGGCTATGCCTGCAACGAGAGCGAAATCTACGAAAAGGGCAGCTATATGCCCGCGCCGATCTTCTTCGCACACCGGATTCTCAAGGTGCTGTCCGAAAAGCGCCGCAACGGCCAGATGTTCGACCTGCAGCCCGACGCCAAGAGCCAGGTCACGGTGAAATATGTCGAGGGCAAGCCGGTCGGCTGCACCAAGGTCGTGGTCTCTACCCAACACAACGAGAAGAGCCGCAACGGCAAGAAGTATTCGCCGGGCCTGATCAAGGACATGATCGCACATGAGGTCGAGTCGGCGCTGCCGAAGGGCTGGATGCCGCAAAAGTCCTCCGACTTCCTGGTCAACCCGACCGGCAATTTCGTGGTCGGCGGCCCCGACGGCGATTGCGGCCTCACCGGCCGCAAGATCATCGTCGACACCTATGGCGGCTACGCGCCGCACGGCGGCGGCGCCTTCTCCGGCAAGGATCCGACCAAGGTCGATCGCTCGGCGGCCTATGCTGCACGCTATCTCGCCAAGAACGTGGTCGCGGCCGGCTTCGCCGACCGCTGCACCATCCAGGTCGCCTACGCGATCGGCGTCGCCGATCCGATGTCGCTGCTGGTGGATACCCACGGCACCGGCAAGGTCGATGAAAAGAAGCTGGAGAAGGTGCTGCCGCAACTGTTCCGGCTGACGCCGACCAACATCCGCCGCACGCTGAAGCTGAACCGCCCGATCTATCGCCGCACCGCGTCCTATGGCCATTTCGGCCGTGCGCCGGAAAAGGATGGCGGCTTCTCCTGGGAAAAAACCGATCTGGTCTCCGCGCTGAAGGGCGCGGTCTGACTTTCTCCGTAATTGTCTTGCGTATTCCGGAAGGCCTCAACGCTTTCCGGAATATGCTTTTTCAAGGGATCAACACATGACCGCCGCCGCCAAGAAGCCCGCCTTTACCGACTACATCGTCAAGGACATCTCGCTCGCCGAGTTCGGCCGCAAGGAGATCTCGATCGCCGAGACCGAAATGCCGGGCCTGATGGCGACGCGCGAGGAATACGGCCCGAAGCAGGTTTTGAAGGGCGCGCGCATCGCGGGCTCCCTGCACATGACGATCCAGACCGCGGTGTTGATCGAGACGCTGGCCGCGCTCGGCGCCGACATCCGCTGGGTGTCATGCAACATCTATTCGACGCAGGATCATGCCGCCGCTGCAATCGCCGCCGCCGGCATTCCGGTGTTCGCGGTGAAGGGCGAGACCCTCACCGAGTATTGGGACTACACCGCCAAGCTGTTCGACTGGCACGGCGGCGGCACCCCCAACATGATCCTCGATGACGGCGGCGACGCCACCATGCTGGTGCATCACGGCCTGCGCGCCGAGCAGGGCGATGTCGCTTTCCTCGACAAGCCGGGCTCGGAAGAAGAGGAAGTCTTCTTCGCGCTGATCAAGAAGCTGCTCAAGGAGAAGCCGAAGGGCTGGTTCGCCGAGATCGCCAAGAACATCAAGGGCGTCACCGAGGAGACCACCACGGGCGTGCATCGTCTTTACGAGATGCAGAAGAGCGGCAAGCTCCTGTTCCCGGCGATCAACGTCAACGACAGCGTCACCAAGTCGAAATTCGACAATCTCTATGGCTGCCGCGAATCGCTGGTCGACGGCATCCGCCGCGGCACCGACGTCATGATGTCGGGCAAGGTGGCGATGGTCGCCGGCTTCGGCGACGTCGGCAAGGGCTCGGCCGCCTCGCTGCGTCAGGCCGGCTGCCGCGTCATGGTGTCGGAAGTCGATCCGATCTGCGCGCTGCAGGCGGCGATGGAAGGCTATGAAGTCGTGACCATGGAAGATGCGGCGCCCCGCGCCGACATCTTCGTCACCGCCACCGGCAACAAGGACATCATCACCATCGAGCACATGCGCGCGATGAAGGATCGCGCCATCGTTTGCAACATCGGCCACTTCGACAACGAGATCCAGATCGCGCATCTGAAGAACCTGAAGTGGGACAACATCAAGCCGCAGGTCGATGAAATCACCTTCCCCGACGGCAAGCGGATGATCCTGCTGTCGGAAGGCCGCCTGGTAAACCTCGGCAACGCCATGGGCCATCCGAGCTTCGTGATGTCGGCCTCGTTCACCAACCAGACGCTGGCGCAGATCGAACTGTTCGCCAACAACAAGGACGGCAAGTACAAGAAGGAAGTCTACGTGCTGCCGAAGTCGCTGGACGAGAAGGTGGCGCGGCTGCATCTCGCCAAGATCGGCGTCAAGCTGACCGAGCTGCGCCCCGACCAGGCCGAATATATCGGTGTCAAGCCGGAAGGTCCGTTCAAGGCGGACCACTACCGGTATTGAGAAGAGTACGTCATTCCGGGGCGCTCGTGAAAACGAGCGAACCCGGAATCTCGAGATTCCGGGTTCATCGCTGCGCGATGCCCCGGAATGACTTTTGGTAATTTCGTCATGCCCGGGCTTGTCCCGGGCATTTTCGTCTCTAGAGTTGGTATGGAAACGTGAATGGCCGGGAAGCCCGGCTGATGACGGCCGACGCGGTCGCGCGCCCCAAGGACAAACATGGCATCAGAACATTTCGACGTCCTCATTGTCGGCGCGGGGCTGTCCGGCATCGGCGCGGGCTATCATCTGCAGCAGAAGTGCCCGGGCAAGAGCTACGCGATCCTCGAGGGCCGCGACTGCATCGGCGGCACTTGGGATCTGTTTCGCTATCCCGGCATCCGCTCCGACTCGGACATGTTCACGCTCGGCTATTCGTTCAAGCCGTGGACCGAGGCGAAAGCGATCGCCGACGGGCCGAACATCCTCAACTACGTGCGGCAGACGGCGGTCGAGAACGGCATCGACAAGAAGATCCGCTTCCACCACAGCGTTAAGCGTGCGTCATGGTCGTCGCAGGATGCGCGCTGGACCGTGGAGGCCGAGCGCAGGGTGGGCGAGGGCGGCAGCGAAATCGTGCGCTTCACCTGCAGTTTCCTGTTCATGTGCTCGGGCTATTACAGATACGAGGAAGGCTACACGCCTGAATTTGCGGGCTCCGCGGATTTCGCCGGCCGGATCGTGCATCCGCAGAAATGGCCTGAAGACATCGACTATGCCGGCAAGCGCGTGGTGGTGATCGGCTCGGGCGCGACGGCCGTGACGCTGGTGCCGGAGATGGCCAAGCTGGCTTCCCATGTCACCATGCTGCAGCGCTCGCCGACCTATGTGGTGGCGCGGCCCGCGGAAGATGCTCTCGCCAACAAACTGCGGCGCAATCTGTCCGCAAAACTCGCCTATCACATGATCCGCTGGCGCAACGTGCTGTTCGGCATGTATTTCTTCCAGCTCTGCCGGCGCAAGCCCGACCGCGCAAAGCAGTTGATCCTCGGCGGCGTCAAGATGGCGCTGGGCCCTGACTACGATATCGGCACGCATTTCACGCCGCGTTACAATCCGTGGGAACAGCGGCTGTGCCTGGTGCCGGACGGCGACCTGTTCAAGGCGATCAGGGACAAGCGCGCGTCCGTCGTCACCAACCAGATCGACACCTTCACGAAGAGCGGCATCAAGCTGAAAGACGGCAGCGAACTCGAAGCCGACATCATCGTGACCGCGACGGGGCTTAACCTGCAGGTGCTCGGCGGCCTCGAAGTCAGCGTCGATGGCAAAAAAGTCGATTTCGCGCGAACGCTGAACTACAAGGGCATGATGTATTCCGACGTGCCCAACATGGCCTCGGCGTTCGGCTACACCAACGCGTCGTGGACGCTGAAATGCGATCTGACCTGCGAGTATGTCTGCCGCCTGATCAACTACATGGACCGGCACGGCTACAGGCAATGCGTGCCGCACAACCTAGATCCCTCGGTATCGGAACTGCCGTCGCTGGATTTTTCCTCCGGCTATGTGCAACGCTCGATCGCGCAGATGCCCAAGCAAGGCTCGAAGCGGCCGTGGCGGCTCTACCAGAATTACGCCCTCGACATCGTCACGCTGCGTTACGGCAAGATCGACGACGGGGTGATGCAGTACTCGTGACGGCATCGCCGCGCTGTCCGCGGGCCTGCGTCCGATCGCCCTATGCGTTATTTCGCGTATACGTGCCCTCGCGCGAATCGGCGAGTATGGGAGACGGTTAACACCGGATTAACCGGTGCTGCCTACGCTGTACGGCCAGAGGCTACTGACAGCACGAGGAAGCCCATGGACGCCCAGCGAATTGCCGTCGATGCCGTTGTTGCATTGACCGATTGCGACCGCGACGCGGTCGTTGCCTTCATCCGCCGGCTCTATCTGGCCGGGGTCACAGACCCCAAGCGCCTGACCTTCAAGGGCCTGCAGGCGATGGCGCGAAGCTGATTGCCGCCCGACCCCATAGCAATGAAAAAGCCCCGGCTCAGGTCCGGGGCTTTGCTTTTGTGTCGGGCTTTTCCGAAGGCGCCTATTCCGGATTGCCGATCGAAACCTTGAGCGTGCCGACGCCATCGACGCCGCATTCGAGCTTGTCGCCCGGCTTGAGTTGGGAGACGCCGGCCGGCGTTCCCGTCATGATGATGTCGCCGGCGGCGAGGGCGACCTGCTGCGAAAGCTGCCAGATGATCTCAGGCACGTTCCAGATCAGCTCGGTAAGGTCGCCCTTCTGGGTTTCAGTGCCGTTGACCGTGAGCCAGATCTTGCCCTTGGCGGGATGGCCGATCTTCGAGGCCGGCTGTACCGCCGAGCAGGGTGCGGAATAGTCGAACGACTTGCCGACTTCCCACGGGCGCTCCTTCTTGCGCGAGGCGATCTGCAGGTCGCGCCGGGTCAGGTCGATGCCGACGGCATAGCCATAGACATGGTCGAGCGCCTTGTC
>JBOHIT010000098.1:0-21145 GCA_050726155.1 Bradyrhizobium sp. | reverse complement strand
GTACAGCATCAGCTTCTCGCCGGTCTTGAAATGCAGCGAGAGCCAGTCCCATCCGTTCTGGTCGGATGCTAGCGGCTGGCTGCTCCATTCGCGGTCGAGCCACGCCTGTCCGGTCACGTCGACCGGCCGGTCGTCGATCGTGATGCTGCCCTTCGCCGAGAAGTGCGGCTGGCTGTAATAATAGGACGCCTGCTCGCGTAGCGATTTGCGGCTGTAGCCGTCGTCGCCCTGTAGCAGCAGCGGCCGGTCGGTATCGAGCCGAAGCGCATAATTGAAGTCAGCGCCCGTCGCCTTGAGGTCGAGCGGCGCCATGTTCGGCGCGTTGATGGGGCTGGCTCCGCGCATTTCCCAGGCATCGATCCAGGCCAGAAATGGATTGGCTTCAGCGCCGGCCTGGCCGACGCCGCCGCGCGCAAAGGTCTCAACGGTGCGATGAGTGTCGGCGCGCGTCACCGCGGCGTGGCCCATCCAAAGCTGCTGATTGGCCCAGCCTTCCTGTGGTGTGCCCGGCTTTGTCGCCTGCCGGAACAGCGTCCACTGCGCGCCGTAGGCGGTGCCGTTGGCATCGGCGAGGTTCGCCGTCACATACCACCACTCGATGCGGAATTCCGGGTGCGGGCCGTGATCGGCCGGGAATGAAAAAGCCTTGCCGGGGACGACGGCGGCAAAGCCGTCGGCGGTTTCGCCTAACCCCGCAAAGCCCTGCGCCATCGCCCTGCCGCCGAGCGAGGCGAGGAGCATGCCGCCCGCAAAGCCGCGGCGGGATATCAGGCCATTACCGCCCTTTTCCAGGAAGCCGCTACCGCTCATTGGCAAAAATCCGGATCAGGCTGGCCGGCTGCATCCGCGCCAGCCGTGCGACCGGCAGGGCGGCCGCGCAGAACGCCGCCGCCATCGCGACGCCAACCAGCCACAGCAATTGTGTCGGGAAGACATGGAACGGCAGCCGCCAGCCAAAGGCTTTGACATTGACGATCGCGAGCAAACACCAGGCCACCAACAGGCCTAGCGGCAGTGCGAACAGCGCGGTGATCAGTGCGACCGACATTGTCTTCAACAATTCGATCGCAGCCAGCCTGCGTCGCGTGATGCCGATCGCCCATAACGGCGCCAGTTGCGGCAGCCGCGAACTGCTCAGCGTCAACAGGCTGGTCAAGAGCGCGATGCCGGCGACACCGAGCGTGAAGGCGTTCAGCGCCGCGGTCACCGAGAAGGTGCGGTTGAAGATGCGTTTCGATTCCGCCTTCATCGTCGCCTGGTCGGCGACATTGCGATCGTCGAGTGCGAACCTGTCTTGCAGGGCTGCGATCAGCGCCGGGATTTTGGCAGGCGCAACGCGCACGCCGAGCCGTGTCAGCGGGGTTTCCGGGAAGCGTCGCGTCAGCGCGGCGTAGTTGACCGCGATCTGGCTCTTGGGATTGCCGTAATCGGCATAGATGCCGACGATTTCCAGCGTCCAGTTGCCGCCCGATGCCGGGATGTCGATGCGGTCGCCGATCGCCAATTTCAGGCGCCGCGCCAATTGTTCGCTGACGAGGCAGGTCGTGCCGGGACGAAGTTTGGTCCAGGCATCCGGTGCGGATTCCAGCAGCGGCCAACCGTCGCGATAAGTGCTGTGATCGGGCAGGCCCAGCACTTCCAGCGGCGCGCCCGCCAGTTGCGTGTCGGCGCGGGCGCCGGGCAGGATCGCCTCGACCTCGGGACGCTCGCGCAGCCACGCCCTGACCTCGGTCGCCTGCGCATTGCTTGCGGCGTTGACATAGACATCCGCCGCCAGCCGGCCGTCGAGCCAGACCAGAAAGGTGCGGTTGAAGCTGCCGACCATGGTACCGACGCCGACATTGACCGCGAGCGCCAGCAACAGCGCCATCAGCGCCAGCGAAAGGCCTGAGAGTTGTTGTCGGCTGTCGGCCCAGAACCAGGTGCTGAGCGGGCCGCGCGCATGGCGCTGGCCGAACGCCAGCACGATTTCCAGCAGCATCGGCAGGATCAAGGCGGCGCCGAGCAGCAAGGCCGCGAGTACGGCAAAGCCCGACAGCAGGGAATCGCCGAACAGCAGAAACGCGCCGGCGGCAGCGAACACCGCGAGCGCCACCGCGCTCTGGAGCATCAGCCAGCGGCGCTGCGCCTGTTGCCAGGCATAGGGCTGCGCGGTGGCGAGCAGCGGCAAACGAAGCGCCTTGGTCAGGCTGGTCGCGGCCGCAGCGAGTGCGCCGATGATGCTGATGGCGATGCCCGCGAACCACCATTGCGACTTCAGCGTCAATTGCCCCGGTATTTGTGCACCATAAAGCCCGCGCAAGGAGGCGGCGACATCCGGCAGCAAGGCGGCCGCAATCAGATAACCACAGACCAGCCCGATCAGGCCCGCGAGCAGCGCCAGCGACACCAGTTCGATCACCATCACGCTGTTGAGCATCCGCGCCGACACGCCGCAGGCGCGCAAGGTGCGCAAGGTCGGCAGGCGTTGCTCGAAGGCGAGCCCGATTGCGGAGTTGACGATGAACAGACCGACAAAGAACGACAGCAGTCCGAACGCGGTGAGGTTGAGGTGAAAACTGTCGGTGAGACGTTCGAGATCGCTTTCCGCGTCCGGTGCGATCAGCCGCAGTCTATCGCCGACGACATTTTCCAATGGCGCGGGTTTGCCCCTGGCCTTGCCGACCAGCAACCGCGAAAGCTGATCCGGCATTCTCAGCAAACTCTGCGCGATGCCGATATCGACCACGAGCACGCCGGGCACCAGTTGTGGCTGGACGCGAAGCGGCGGCAAGGTGACGCCGCCATTGGCCGACGGTGTGACGCCCTCGGCGAGTTTGAGATCGGCGAGCGTCTCCGGCGCCACCAGCATCTGCCCCGGCGGAGTCATGAAGGATTGCAGATTGGCGGTCTCGATCGTGGGCACGCTGCCGACTTCACGCGGCAGCGTCACCGGCTCGATGCCGAGCAGGCGGAACGATCGCCCGCCGATCTGGATGCGGCCTTCGAGCATGGGTGAGACCGGCCAGCCGGCGCGGCGCAGATCGACAAAGAGCTGTTGCGGGAAGGTCGGAGCGTCACGCCCGACCAGCATGGCGGTCCGCGTGCCGCCGAACGTCGCGGCAGCGCGGTCGTAGGAGGTGCGCGCCTGTTGATTGAGCGCCTGGACACCGCTCCACAACGCGGTCGCCGAGATCAGCCCGATCAGCAGGGTTGCAAGCTGCATCGGATGCCGCCGCCAATGGCTCAGGAGCACGGCGAGCGTCCAAAGTGCGCGTTTCACGCGATCACCCCGGCGTGCAGATTGACCTGGCGGTCGAGGGTGGCGGCGAGCCGCGCGCTGTGCGTCACCATCAGGAAGCCGCAGCCGCTTCGGGCCACGAGATCGCGCGCCAGTGCCAGCACCTCATCGGCGGTCGCTTCATCGAGATTGCCGGTCGGCTCGTCCGCGAGCAGCAGCAACGGCTTTGTCGCCAGCGCACGGCCGATCGCAACGCGCTGCTGCTGGCCGCCGGACAATTGCTCAGGGTAGCGTTTGAGGAAGTTCGTGAGGCCGAGGCGTTCGACCAATTCGCGATGCCAGGTATCGTCGTGGCGTGCGGCGATGCGTGCCTGGAACAGCAGATTGTCTTCGACCGTGAGGCTCGGGATCAAGTTGAACTGCTGGAACACGAGGCCGAGACGATCCCGGCGCATTTCGGCGCGGCCGGAATCCGAGAGTTCGGAGACCCGCGCGTCGTCGAGCATGATATCGCCACCGTCGGCAGCGTCGAGGCCCGCGATCAGGTGCAGCAGCGTGCTCTTGCCGCTGCCGGATTCACCTGTCAGTGCCACGCTCTCGCCGGCCGCAACGGACAAGTTGACGCCGCGCAGCACCGCGACTTCCTCGCCGGCGGCGCGATAGCTCTTGGTCAGTCCGCTCACGGTGAGCACGATGGATTTACCGTTGGTCATGCGCTGATACGGCCGTGTCTCACCGTGGCTTCGAGCATGTCAGCGAGGCGAGGGCCGCCAGGATGTTGCCGCGGCGATGGATAATACCGGCCATGAATGTCCCCGATGTGAGCGCTTGCAGCATATCAGGGCGGCGCTTTGAGATCACGGCCTCAATATCAGGGCCGACAGTATCGTGATCCGGTTGCGCAGGCGCGCACCGGCCCCGTCCGGTGCGTGTCTCGGGCCTTCTGGGCCACGCAGTGCTGCCGGGCCACGCAGTGCTGCAATGCAGGTTCGTGGTCGAAATCCGCAGTTGCCTTGCCGGGGAAGCCGCGGCTAGCATTGGGGAAAGGCTGGCGCACAGTGCCGGCAAACGAAAAACTGGGGGGATCCAACCATGTCCGAACAAGCGACGCCGAAGGGCGCCTGGAAAATCACGTTTCTCTTGTTCCTGTTCATGCTGGTGAACTTTGCCGACAAGATCGTCGTAGGTCTCGCCGGCGTGCCGATCATGACCGAGCTGAAGCTCGACGCGGAACAGTTCGGCCAGCTCGGCTCCTCGTTCTTCCTGCTGTTTTCGATTTCGGCCATCATCGTCGGCTTCATCGTCAATAGCGTTCCGACCCGTTGGGTGCTGCTGGCGATGGCGATCATCTGGTCGGTGGCGCAGTTTCCGATGGTCGGCACCGTCAGCTTCACGACGCTCTTGATCTGCCGCATCATTCTCGGCGCCGGCGAGGGCCCGGCGTTCTCGGTGGCGGCGCATGCGGTCTACAAATGGTTTCCCGACGAGAAGCGCACATTGCCGACCGCGATCCTGTCGCAGGGCTCGGCTTTCGGCGTCATTCTCGCAGTGCCGGCGCTGAACTGGATCATCGTCAATCATAGCTGGCATTATGCGTTCGGCGCGCTCGGCGTGGTCGGCCTGATGTGGGTGGTGGCGTGGCTGGTGATGGGCAAGGAGGGCCCGCTGGTGCAGACCGTGGCGATGGCCGCCGCCGATCCGCGCGTGCCGTATTTTCAGTTGCTGACCTCGCGGACCTTCATCGGCTGCTGTGCGGCAACCTTCGGCGCCTATTGGGCGCTGTCGCTCGGTCTCACCTGGTTCACGCCGTTCATTGTGCAGGGGCTAGGCTTTTCGCAAAAGGATGCCGGCTGGGTTTCGGTGCTGCCATGGGTGTTCGGCGCCGTAATCGTGCTGCTCGCCGGCTGGATCTCGCAGGTGATGCTGGCGCGCGGCTTTACCACCCGCGGTGCGCGCGGCGTGCTGGGGTCGGTGCCGCTGATCATCGGAGGTCTGATCCTCTTCACGATGCCCTATGCCGCGCCCGGCGGGTTGATGATCGCGTTGCTCGTGGTCGGCACCGGATTGAGCGGAGCGATCTATGTGGTCTGCCCGCCGATGCTCGGCGAGTTCACGCCGGTGCAGCAGCGCGGCGCCGTGATCGCGATCTATGGTGCGATCTACACGCTGGCTGGCATTATCGCACCGGCGGTGATGGGCAGCGTGATCAAGCATGCGGCGACGCCGCTTGAGGGCTACCTGACCGGCTTCACCATCAATGCGGGCATCATGATTGCATCCGGACTGCTCGGCCTGCTGCTGCTGTGGCCCAACACCGAGCGCGCGCGGCTGCTGGCGCAGGCGACGCAGCCGAAATTCGCGTAAAGCCGATGGCCCGCTACAGGCTGCACTGCATCGGCGCGTCAGGCAATTCCTACAAGCTGGCGCTCTACATGAATTGCGCCGGGCTCGACTGGGAGCCGGTCGGGGTCGATTTTGCCGGCGGCGCGACCCGCGATCCGGACTGGCGGGCCGGCACCAATGCGATGGGCGAAGTACCGGTGCTCGAAGTCGACGGACAGTTGATGTCGCAATCGGGCGCGATCCTGGTCTGGCTCGCGGAAACCACCGGCCATTTCGCGCCCGCCGCCGAGCAGCGTTACGAAGCCCTGCGCTGGATCATGTTCGATAATCACAAGTTCACCAACAACCACGCGATGCACCGGTTTCAGCGCTCCTTCATGCCGGAGCCGGTGCATCCGGCGATCCTGGCGTTCCTGCGCGGACGGACCGAATCGAGTTTTGCGATCGCCGACAAGCATCTCACCGATCGCGCCTTCATGCTGGGCGACAAGCCGACCATCGTGGACTTCTCCCTGGCGGGGTATGTGTATTACCCGCCGGACGAGACCGGCTTCGACATCGCGGCGGACTATCCCGCACTCGATGCCTGGCGTCAGCGTCTCGCCGCGCTGCCGGGTTGGAAGCCGCCATACGACCTGATGCCGGTGGGATCGGACCTGCGGCTGACGATGAACCGGCCGGCGTAGTCGCGGCGCGGCCGCCGATGCTCCTTCTGTCCAGCCGAGGTCCGTCGTTTGGCGCCAAAGTGTGCTATCTTCAGCCTCTGGAACAAACGCGGCCGTGACTATCGGAGGGTGCGATGAGGCGGCGCGATTTCATCGTTCTTGTCGCCGGCGGCGCAGCGCTGTGGTCGCGGCCTGTTCATGGGCAACAGCCGCAAAAAATGCCGCGCATTGGCGTGCTGCTTCCCGGTACGCCGCCCTCGTTCTCGCTGCGCGCCAGCGCATTCCTCGATGGCCTGAGAGAACACGGCCTTGTCGAGGGCAAGACGATTGCGATCGAATGGAAATGGGGCCAGGACCGGGTCGATACCCTGTCCGGACTCGCGGCCGAACTCGTGCGAAGCAATGTCGAGGTCATCGTCACGGGCGGGACGTCCGCGGCCAAGGCGCTCAAGGACGCGACCCGGACAATTCCAATCGTCATGGCCATCATCGGAGATCCAATCGCAGCCGGTTTGGTCAGCAATCTGGCGCGGCCCGGCGGAAATCTGACTGGCTTCAGCATTGTTGCGCCGGAACTGGGCGGAAAGCGTCTCGAGTTGCTGAGGGAGATCGTCCCCAAGGTGTCCGCGGTCGCTGTGCTCCTGAACAGCAGGAATCCGCAATCGCAAATTGAGCTGAAGGAGATGCGAACCGCCGCCGATGCCATGGGCTTGCTGCTGCACCCGACCGAAGTTTCTACCGAAGACGGATTGGAAGAAGCATTTGCTGCAGCGAGCAAGGCCGCCGTACAGGCTCTCGTCGTTCTCACCGATCCGATCCTGTTCAGTCAGCGAAAGCGCATCGTCGAACTTGCCAACAGGAACCGGCTGCCCGCGATGTACTTTTTCCAGGGATTTGCCGACGAAGGAGGCTTGATGAGCTATGGTCCAAGCGATACTGATCTGTTTCGCCGTGCTGCGGCCTACGTGGACCGGATATTGAAGGGCGCAAAGCCTGCAGACTTGCCAATCGAGCAACCCACCAAGTTCGACCTGTTTGTCAACCTCAAGGCTGCCAACACGCTCGGCATCTCCATTCCAGAGTCGT
Source organism: Bradyrhizobium sp. (assembly GCA_050726155.1). Classification (GTDB taxonomy): domain Bacteria; phylum Pseudomonadota; class Alphaproteobacteria; order Rhizobiales; family Xanthobacteraceae; genus Bradyrhizobium. The sequence continues at coordinate 13,831 of JBOHIT010000098.1, read as the reverse complement.
TCCTCCTGCGCGCCGATAAAGTCATTGACTAGCCCTCATCGCTACATACGCCTGGCTCAAATGTCCGCGTCCGCGGCAGCGCTGGCGTTGTTGTTCGCGCTGCCGGTTACCATCGGCAACCCCGGCTTGATCTCCCCGGCCATGGCGCAGACCGCGCTAACGAAGAAGCAATCCGACGCGCTCAATTCCTACAACGAGGCCGTGAAAAACTTCGAGGCGATCCTGGGCCAGCGCCGCGCGCAGATCAATTCAAAGCAGCCGCTGCCGAACCTGCCGGGACAAGCGCTCTATCTCGCCCGCAACAACATGCTGAGCGCCTACAAGGACCTCACCGACGCGCTGCCGTCCAAAATCGGTGGGCCCAACAAATACGAAATCCCGCCGGCGTATTTCAACGTTGCTACCGAACCGCTGCTCGACGAGTACCGGAAACTGTTCGACGTGATGCAGGCGCCGCCCGCCAATGCGCAGAAGTCAGATACTCCGTTCAAGGATGTCGTCGATCTCGGAACGGCGATCGCGCGGGCCAAGGGCCTCGATGCCGCGAATGCCGAAGCGGCGGGCCGCATCAGCCTGGGACTGTACTTTGCGGAGACCAATGGCACCCAGGTCATCGGCAATGCGCGCTCGAACAAATACAAGGGCAGCCTGCAAACCGGCACATCCGAAGATCTGAACGGCCGCAGGAAGTGGGCGGCAATCAAGGGCACGATAGCGGCGTTCGATCCGGCGCTGAACCAGCGCGACGACAAGGAAGAGGCGCGGGCCGGCAATCTCGATCATCGCTACAACCACTGGACCTCGGTGCGGGATGCCCTGATGAACGCGCACGCGGAAGTTTTCCCGCAGGTGCCGGCGATCGTGAAAACGCTGCCGGATCCGATCGACCAGATGAAGCTGTTCGAATTGATCCAGATCATTCCCGCGCCGACGAAATCCGCGCTCAAATCAGGCAATCTGCTCGCCTATCGGGTTTCCGATCCGACGGTCATGGGCTTCCTGCGCAACAACAGCATGTTCACCTTTGGGCAGGCCGACCGGGCCAGGACATCGGCAAATTTCCGCGAAATTCTCGATGCGATGTGGTTGTTCAACGCCAAGTTCGAGCAGGCGCTTGCCCGATTCAAGGAGATCAAAGCGGGGCAAAAGATCTGAAGCCGGCATCCGCGATCTTGCAACCGGTAACTCGTGGTTCATACTCCCGATCGGTATTGTCCGATGCGATGGATGCACGAATAGAGCGCCACTTTGCGGGATAGGTAGCGATTGCTGTCGTCAGGGAGAAAATTCGCCGGGGGTCTTGGCGTTTGGTCCCACGGTCGCGCCGTCGTCGCCGCGACAGTAGCGTTGTTGCTGCTGCCGATCGAAGTCAGCAACGCCGGCTGGCTGTCGGATATGTTCAAAGGCTCGTCGAAGCAGGCGCAGCCGCCAAAGCGCACGGCCCCGGCAAAGCCCAAGGTTTCATCAAAGCCAGCCAGAGTGGCGAAGCCTGCCACTCCGCCAAAACAACGCGCGGCAACGACCGTCGACGCCAAACCGGTGGCTTCAAAAGCTTCCGCTGCGAAGCCGGTTGCACCTACCTGCGATCCCTCGAAATTCCGGATCGTCGTCGATGTCGGCCATACCGCCGAATCGGAGGGCGCGATCAGCGCCCGCAATGTTTCCGAGTTCGTCTACAACCTGCGGCTTGCGCGGCGGATCGAGGAGAGACTGAAGTCTGATGGCTTTACCGAAACAAGGCTGCTGCTGACGGAAGGCAGGGCGAGGTCGAGCCTGGTCAGGCGCGTTGCCGCGGCCAATAATCTGTCCGCCAATCTGTTCCTGTCGATCCACCATGACTCCGTGCCGAAGAAATTTCTCGAGGATTGGGAGTTCGAGGGCAAGAAGGGCCGTTTCAGCGACCGCTTCAGCGGCTACTCGGTGTTCGTCTCCAGCGACAATCCAGAGTTCAAGACCAGCCTCTCGATCGCCGAACTGGTGGCCAAGGAAATGAAGGCCCAGGGCCTGAAATATGCCGAGCAGTATTCCCAACCCATCATGGGCAGGTACCAGCATCCGCTGCTGAACAAGGAAACCGGTGTCTATAGCTACGACAAGCTCATCGTGCTGAAAAAGACCAAAATGGCTGCCGTCCTGCTGGAGGCCGGCTCGATCATCAACCGCGACGAAGAGCTCAGGATGGACTCGCCCGAACACCGCAACATCGTCAGCAGCGGTGTTGCGACGGCCATCAAGGAATTCTGCGATCGCCGATGGGGCATTCTCGGCCCGCTCTGAGCGAGCTTGCGCGTTAGCGGCGACCGCTGGGAATGATCGGCGAAACGCCGGGCACCGAATTGATGTCGCTGTCTACAGCCCCGGATTGTTGTTGTACGTAGCCAAACCCGAGCGACAGGCTGACATTCGGCGCCGCCTGGAATTCGATGCCGGCATTGACGCGAGAGACTGGCAGGCTGCCTGACTTGGAATCGAAGGGCGCAAACGGGCTACCGCTGATACCGTTGTTATATTTCAGCGTATCGAAACCGCCAAAGAGCGTCACGGGCAACCCGCCCCCGCTTCCGAATGTGTAGCCGAACTGCACGCCTTCGTAAGAGAGCGAACCGAAATTGCCGAACGCACCAGGGCGGTTGAAGCCGTTCCAGTTCAACCCCGCGCTGCTGCTGGTGCCGGCGATGAACATGCCATTCGGAAAATTGAAGCGCGAGCCTCCGGCGGAACCGCCGTCGAAATTACCGTAGGTGTTGGCGTCCTGGTCGACCGCTGGCGTGCCGCCGAAGCCGATCGGCCAGTTCGAACTCCAATACGGCACAGCGGCGACCTGGGCGTGGGCCGTTTGCCCGCCCAGGCAAAGCGCCACCACGACCAAAACGAGACCTGATTTGCCTGCGAAAACGGACATCCGCACCACCGCTGAACGTGCGTAAATTATACCCTCCGGGTATCGGGAACGCCAGCGCGGGGCCATGTCCAATAGTTAAGGACCGGGCGCCTTGATGCTGCCAATTTCGGTTCCGTTAGCGGCGCCTTAATTCGCCGCAGCCCCAAATTTCGGTTGCGAACCCTGCGCGCCGCGCACCAGTTTGCCCGGACGTGCGCCGGTGGCCTTGCCGCCACGCTGCGTCACCGCGCCGGAGACGATGGTGGCGTCGTAGCCGTCGACCTGCTGCAGCAGGCGGCGGCCGCCGACCGGCAGGTCGTAATGCACCTTCGGCGGATGCAGATGCAGTCTGTCGTAATCGATGACGTTGACGTCGGCCTTGAAGCCCGGCGCGATCACGCCGCGATCGTAGAGGCCAACCGAGAGCGCGGTCCTGCGCGCCTGCGCCGCCACCACGAACGGGATCGACAGCTTTTCGCCGCGGCTGCGGTCGCGGGTCCAGTGCGTCAACAGATAGGTCGGGAAGCTGGCGTCGCAGATGATGCCGCAATGCGCGCCGCCGTCGGAAAGGCCCGGCACCGAATGCGGATCGCGCAGCATCTCGCGGGTCGCATCGAGATTGCCGTCGGAATAATTGAGGAACGGCACATAGAGCATGCCGCGGCCTTCTTCGGTCAGCATCGCCTCATAGGCCAGTTCTTCCGGCTGCCGGCCCTGGCGGCGGGCCTGCGCGCCCAGCGTGTTTTCCGGCGGCTGTTCGTAGTCCGGCGGATTGCCGAGCAGATACATCTTGTCGTAGTTCGGGCGGAAGAACAGCGGATCATCGGTCGCGGTCGCATGCTCGCTCAGGATCGCCTTGCGCATCTCGGGTTGATGCAGGCGCTTCAGGCGTTCTTCCAGCGGCAGATGAGCGATCGCCTTGTAGCTCGGATGAGTCTGGAACGGGTTGCGCGACAATTCGAGGCCGAGCATCAATCCGACCGGACGGGCGGGAATCTGCGCGGTGATGTTGAGGCCGCGCGCCGAAGCCTCACTGATCATGTCGAGCGTCTTGCGCCAGCGCTGTGGCTCCTTGTCGTTCTGCGTGATCGAGAACGTCACCGGGATTTTGGTGTTCTCCGCCACCCGCAGCATCATAGGCAGATCTTCGTTGATGGTGGAGAGGTCGAGCACGAATTGCAGCACGCTGCGGCCCTCGGCGTGCATGGCGGCGGCAATCGCGGTCAGTTCGTCCTCGCCGGCCTTCAGCGTCGGCGTGAAGTCGCCTGTCGAGGTGCGGTGGTTGAGGGTGCGCGAAGTCGAAAAACCGAGCGCGCCGGCGCGTACCGCGTCGCCCGCCAATGCCGCCATCGCCTTGTTGTCTTCGGGTGTCGAGGGATCGCGGCGCGCGCCGCGTTCGCCCATCACATAAACGCGAAGTGCGGCGTGCGGCAGTTGCGCCCCGACGTCGATGTCGAAGTTCCGCTTCGACAGCCACTCCATGTATTCCGGGAAGCTTTCCCAGGCCCAGGGAATGCCGGCGCTCAGCACCGGTTCCGGAATATCCTCGACGCCTTCCATCAGCTGGATCAGCCGGACGTGGTCGCTCGGCCGGCACGGCGCGAAGCCGACGCCGCAATTGCCCATGATCGCTGTCGTGACGCCGTTCTGCGACGACGGCGTGATGTCCTGGCTCCAGGCAACCTGGCCGTCATAATGGGTGTGAACGTCGACAAAACCTGGTGTGACCAGTTTGCCCCGGGCGTCGATCTCTTCCTTGCCGCTGCCCAAGACCTTGCCGACCTCGGTGATATGGCCGCTCGAGATGGTGATATCGGCCTCATAGAGCTCGCCGCCTTTGCCGTCGGCAATATTGCCGCCGCGGATCACGAGATCAGGGGAACTGGCCATGGCGATTCATCCCGGGTTTGAAATTTTGTTGCCGCATCATCGGGAATCCCCTGAAGCAGTCAACCGCCGGGATTGAGGTTCAGGAATGCATCAGCCTTGAATCTGACGCCTTGGACGGGCCTTGCGGCTTGCGGTCGGTGACCAGCGCCAGCAGCACGGTCAGTACCATGAAGGCGACGGAGGCGCCGAACACCCAATGCGGCATCTGCTGGTCCATGATCCAGCCGAACAGCAGCGGGCTCAGAATGCCGCTGAAATTGAACCCGGTGGAGACGATGCCGAAAGCGCGGCCCGCGGCACCGGCAGGGGCGGCGTTGCGCACCAGCATGTCGCGGGACGGCGCGATCACGCCGCCGAGGAAGCCGGCGATGCCCATCGCTGCGGTCAGCACCACCGACGGCAGGGTGGTGGTTGCAATCACCAGCATGATGATCGCGTTGATGCCAAAGCAGGCGGCGGCGACCTGTCCGTGGCGCGTGGTGCGGTCGGCGAGATAGCCGCCGGCCAGCACGCCGGCCGCGCTGGCGCCGAGAAAGGCGGTCAGGGCGATATTGGCGGCCGAGAACGTCACGCCATAGCCGGTCGTCAATGCGACCACGCCGAAATTGCTGATGCCGGCATTCGACAGGCCAAGCAGCATGAAGAAGAACGTCAGCATGATGATCGCGGGCGTGATGACGCTTTGCTTCTGCGCAACTGCGCCGTCTACCTTGCGGTCGGCCGAGCTCGCATCGGGAATGCCGACGACAATCAACAGCAGCGCCACCACTGGACCGACGGCGCCGGCCACGATCAGCGCGCCGAGACCGCCGAGCCACGCCACCAGCGCTGCCATGATCGCCGGCGCGACCGCGCCGCCGAGGAAGCCCGCAAACGTGTGGATCGAAAACGCGCGACCCATCCGCCTTACATCCATATGCGCGGAGAGGATCGCGTAGTCGCAGGGGTGATAGACGCTGTTGGCAAGGCCGAGCAATGCGGCGCAGACGATCAGCGACGTGTAGGTCAGGTTCATGCCGAGCAGGATCAAAGCGAGGCCGCCGACGGTGAGGCCGATCAGCAGCACCTTGCGTGCGCCGATATGGTCGGCGAGATAGCCGATCGGCGCCTGGGTCAGGCCGGACACCAGGCCGAATACGGTCAGCGCGAAGCCGAGCTCGATATAGCCGACGCCGAGCTGCGCCTTGAGGTAAAGAAACAGCATCGGCAGTACGAACAAATGAAAGTGGCTGACCCAATGGGCGACCGAAATCGCCGCCAGCGTGCGCATCGAGCTGTCGGCCTTCATTTGTTGCGGTGCAGCCAGAATGTCGGCCATTTCTCTTCCAAACCCCGATTTACGGCCCGGCAAGGTCCGTCATAAAAAGCACTTCAAAAGCGTCTGGAAAATAGTGGCTGGCGGTTATTTGTCCATGAATACCGGCGCATGGCTGCCCCGGCGACGGACGCAATCGGGACCGAATGCGGGAATAATCTGGGGCAAAGCCGGGCGATGACGCAATCACCAGACATCGTCGGTTCGGCAACGCCGCTCCGGGTCCTCGTCACCGAAGGTTCCAGCACGTCGGGCCGCGAGGCCATTACGATCCTGGGGCTGTCGGGCCATCACGTCGAGGTCTGCGATCCCTCACCCTGGTGCCTGGCGCGGTATTCGCGCTTCGTCCGAAAGTTTCATCACTGTCCGGGTCTGCGCAACGACCCGGCCGGATTCCTGGCGTTTGTCGAGCAACTGCTTTCGCGCGGACGATTCGACGTGTTGTTGCCGACACACGAGCAGGGATTTCTGTTCGCGCGTGTACAAGCGCGGCTGCAGAGGCGTGTCGGCTTTGCACTGCCTTCCTTCGAGAGCTATCGCACCGCGCACAGCAAGGCGGGGTTCAGCGGGCTGCTTGATCGATTGAACCTGCCGCAACCGCCGACGCGGATCGTGAGGTCGACGCAAGGTTTACGCGACGCGATTCGGTTGCCGTCCGTGATCAAGACCTCGGTCGGCACCGCGAGCCGCGGCATCTGGTTCGTGCGCAACGCGGATGACCTCGAAATCGCGCTGCGCGAACTCGATGCCGGCGGAGCGTTCAGCGACGACGTGCTGGTGCAGCATCTCATCGCCGGCACCACCGAGAAGGCGCAGTCGGTGTTTTCCGCAGGCAGGCTGCTCGGCTTTCATGCCTATCGGCAGGTTGCCGCCGGTGTCGGCGGCGGCGAGGCGATCAAGCAGAGCGTGAGCCGGCCGGTCGTGCGCGGCTATCTCGAAACATTCGGCGCGCAGCTCGGCTGGCATGGCGGACTGTCGGTCGACGTCATCATGCCCGACGACGGCACGGCGCCGCTCTTGATCGATTGTAACCCGCGGCTGGTGGAGCCTGGCAATGCGTATCGTTCCGGTGTCGATCTCGTGGGATTGCTGCTGCGTGTCTCGCAAGGCGAAGCGCCGGCGCCGCTATCGGAAAGCCGTGCCGGCGTGCTGACGCATCTGGCGATGCAGGCGCTACTCGGCTGCGCATCGCGCGGCGGCACGCGCCGTGATATCATCAGGGAGTGCGGGCGTTTGTTGACGGCTGGTGGACCTTACGCCGGCAGCAGCGAAGAACTCACGCCGGTGCGGCTGGATTGGCTGAGCGCGGTGCCGCTCGTGATCACGGCGGCGCTGCTGCTGGCCTCGCCGAAATCAGCGATCAAGCTCGCGCGCGGCGGCTTTGGCGCGCATCTGCTGGATCTGAAAAGTATCCGGAAGATCGAGAGCGAAGAATTTGGTTAGCTATCGCGTCGTCCCGGCGAAGGCCGGGACCCATACCGCGTGATTTATCGGTAGAAAAGCGTCGTCAGATACCACCTGCAATTACAACGGCCGCGGCGCATGGGTCCCGGCCTTCGCCGGGACGACGACAAATTATTGCGACAAAGCTCCCTCACAACGGCTCATCATCATTGCCGTAGCGGTCGCGCTTGGGCGTGGCAATGTCGCCATCCTCATAATCGTCGTCCTCGACAGGGGGCTTTGGCGGCTTCTTTGGCGCTTCGTTGTCCTGCTTCGGAGGCTCGCTCTTGTTGCCGTTTCCGCCCATATCGTTCCTTTCGCCGGATCGACCGGCGCTCTCTGCCTGGAATGATGCATTCACCTCAATCCGACCGGGTTTGGGACATATTAACCCCGGCAGGACGATTTTTCTTGTCGAAACTAGGTCGAGTTTCCTGCGAATTTCCTGCGAATTTCCTTGCCCTTTTGGCCGATATTGCTTCAAACGGGGCAATCACACGGAGCCAAAATGAAGAAGCCTCGCATCGAGACCGAAGAACAGCAGCCACGCAAGATCATTCGCGCCGACAAGGCGCCGACCAATGGATACTCGCTGGTGGTGGACGGTCATTTCAAATCGCACCACGACACGGTCGAGGCCGCCGAGGAGGCGGGCACGGCACTGAAGAACAAATTCCAGATGCTGCAAGTGCAGGTCTATGACGCCGAGACCAAGACGCGCTCGATGATCCATTGGCCGCCGGCGTAGCGCCGACAATAGTTTCAAGGCTGAGCTCAGAGAGCTCAGCCGAGGTTTCGTTCTAAGTCCGCCGCCCGCCGCTTTGCTGGCTGGCCAGCCAATCGCCCAATGCCGGAGCAGGGCTCTTCTCGCCCGGCTTTTTCGATTTGGCCGCGGCCTTCTTTGCCTTGACCGGAGCCGGAGGGGCGGCCGCTTCGCGCGCAAGCCGCAATGCCTTCAGCTTCGCCATATTGTCGAGCACGGCCTTGGAGGCCGCATCGCGGTCGGCCTTGCCGGAGCGTGCGTCCTGGGCTGCTCGGGTGGTTTTGTCCAGCCGCGCCTGGGCGCGGTCGCGATCTTCCTTTGTCATTTTACGTCAGCCTTCTTCGCAACCTTGGCTTTGGCTTTCGCTTTGGGCTTGGCTTTCGGTTCCGGCGGATTGGCCAGATCCTCAGCTTCCTTGGCCAGCCGCAATGCGCGCAGCGTCTCGGTCCGCTTGCGAATCGCGATGTCGGCGGCTGCGATCTCGGCCATCGCCTTGATCCCTTCGACCTCCTGGGTGCGCTTGCGGTGCAGCCGAATTTCCTTCATTTCGGCCGGACTCTTTGGTTCGTCTTCGTTCATCATCTACCTCTGGAACCTCGACGCATGCCGTCGGGCGATCTTTGGGCGCGTATTACCATGGATCGCGCCCGTGAGGGCGCGAATTTGGGTCGAAAACGCCCCGATATCGCGCGGAATCAGCCGTCATGGTGAAGGGCGGAACCTTCATCGCGCGCTTTTGAAGTCATCCGTGACGGCCGTCCGCAAGCCGCACCCGCCCCGGCGATGCATCGCCATGGCGGGCTAAAGACAGGCCGGAGGTCAGAAGGTGGCGCCGGCCTTCACCATGTAGGTGCGACCCGGAAGCGGATAGGCGCTGAAGCGGCCGTCGGTGAACGTGCTTGCGACCGCGTAATCGTAATACAGCGCGTTGAGGACGTTGTTGACGCTCAGCGACCAGAAGAAACGCTCATAGGCACCGCTCAGCTTGAAGTCGACGGTGGCATCGGCCGGAATGCGCCGCTGGTTGTTCTTCTGGTCGTTGTCCATGAAGCGTTCGCTCCAGCCGCGCACCGTCGCGTCCGCAACAAGGTAGTTCTGCCAGATATTCCAGGTGACACCGCCGCTGGCCGTATAGCGGGACACCAGCGGGACATCGTTGCCGGCATAGAGGCCCTCGCGGAACACGGCGCGCGTATAGGCGACGCCGCCGCGCAGCAACACGCTGTCGCTGACGCGCAGCGAGGCTGATGTCTCCGAGCCGTAGCGGCGGGTCGCATCGAGATTGATGTTGAAGAACCTCACCGGGTTGAACTGGAGTTCGTTGACGAGGTCCATGTTGTAGATGCTCGATTGCATCTGGAATGCGCCGGACTTGATGCGAAACCCGCCCTCGAAATCGTGCGAAGTCTGGGTCTTCAGTTTGAAGTTCTGCGACAGCGGATTGAAGAACGCATCGAACGCCGGACCCGACGACACCCGCTCGTCGACGTTCGGGGTGCGGAATGCGCGCGCGGCGCGGCCGAACACCGAGAATACATTGTTGAAGCGGTGCTCGAGACCAATGTGCAGGGCGTATTGCCCCTCATTGCTGTCGAACGGGAGCGCCTGGGCGTCGAAGGCAAAGGGCGCGGTGGGATCGTAGCGGTCGGTGGCGTTCAGATGCGTATTCTGGACCCGCGCGCCGTAGGAGAAATCCGTCGTCGGCAACAGGCCGACGGTTTGCTGCCAATAGCCGGCCACCGTCTGCTGCGTCAGATTGTAGGCGTGATACGCCGCCACGCCCCGGAACGCGCCGCGATTCTGGTGGAACGTCGTATCGTAGAAATCGATGCCGGTCAGGATCTGCGAGGGCATTCCGAAGATCACGTTCTTGACGCTCAGGCGCGGCGTGATCGACCAGGTTTTCAAATCGGCATCGTTGTAGGTGGAACCGAAGCTGATCGTCGGGGTCGCTCCGAAAAAGCCGCTTTGGGTCTGCCGTTGCCTGAAGCCGCCATCGACAATGAGTTCGGCGCCGTTCCACAGTGACTTGGTGAAGCCTGTCGTGGCGCTGGCGCCCTGCTGGTTGCCGTAGTCGAACGGCGTGTTGGTGCCGGTGCGGTTGGTGACCAGTTGATTGAGGCCGATCGACGGATCGACCAGCCTGCCGCCGGGGAATCCCAGCTTCTGATCGTCGCCGGTGACGGTCAGGAACGCGGTGAGGTCAGGCGTGGTGTAGTTGATGTTGCCGACGCCGTTGCGCTGGTCGAGCGCGTTGTTGACGCGGTAGCCGTCGGACTTGATGCCGTTGCCGTAGAACGAGGTCGACCACGGCCCGTAATTGGTGGCGGCCGAGACCGCGGCCATGCGCTGGTTGAAGGAGCCGATTCCGGCCTCGCCGCGGATTGCGATCGGCGGGCCGCCGACGCCGGTCTTGGTGACGATATTGACGACGCCGCCCACAGCGTTGTCGCCATAGAGCACCGCGCCGCTGTTGCCGCGCGTGATCTCGATGCGCTCGATCGCGTTGAGCGGGATCGTCGACAGATCGACGGCGGTGATATCGATATCGCTCAGCCGGCGTCCGTTGACGAGGAAAAGCGTGTTGGACGTGGCGGCGGCGCCAAACCCGCGCAGATCGACCGACGTCTTGGCGCCGTTCACGCCGCCATACAGCGATTGCAATTGCACGCCCGGCACCTGCGCGATGATCTCGGCCAAAGTGTGCGAGGGCGAATGCGCGATCTGGTCCGCCGTAATGACGGTCGCGGAAGCGCCGACAATGCCGCTGAATTGCCGGCCGCCGGTTCCGCCGCCCTGGCCGCTACCTTCGGAAGCGGTGTTCGCGTCAGTCGCCGGTGTGGGGTTCGGATTGTTCGATGGCCTCGGATTCGGCGCGACGATGCGGCGCGTGCCGGAGCCTTCATCGTAAGTGGGTTTGGCGCGGGTGCGGTTCTGGTCGCCGGGCGGGTTGACCTCGATCGCCGGCAATTGATCGGCGGACGCGGTTTGCTGGGCTTGCGCGCCGCAAATGCCAAGCGCCATGACCGGCGCAAGAAAACTGGAGGCGAGCAGGAAACGGCGGCGCCTGGCGGCTGTGATGATGGCAGACATGGTTCAAACCTCGGAATGACGTCAGTGGCACGTCACAGCGAACCAAGTCCCACCACCGTGCTCAGCGCACGTCAGGTGAAGCTAATGCCTGTACTCCCCGACCGACATCCTCGCGTGTGACCACGGTTGACGGCAGGTCTCCTGGCTTGCGGGTCGTTACCTCAAGTCGCCTTCCCAGGACCGAGATTCCCAGTGGCATCTGACGAGAGATTCACCGCTTACAGTTGCGGGGGCAGCCGCGGCATAGGGGCAATTTCCCCGCACCGCATTCCCTTTTGATCCCCAAACGGGAACCGTCGAAAATGACGGTAGGAGCTTGTCAAAGTCGGAGTCAATCCGTCCGGCGGCGCATGGTATCGCTCGCTGAGCGAGTGCGTCTTTTTTGCCGCATAAACGGTACGTTTCTAACCCATCACCACCGGGCCACCGGCTTTTTTCCAGGCGTCGATACCGCCCTCGATATGCGCGGTGTTGGCGAGGCCCGCGCTCTTGGCGGCGGCCACCGCCATCGCCGAGCGCTCGCCGAAGGCGCAGAAGAACACCACGCGGCGTCCGGTCGCCGCCGCCACTTCGCGCAGCATGCCGCCCGGCCGCAGGCTTTCGGCGATGCCGGGATAGGGCGCGTGCAGCGCGCCGGACAGCATGCCGTGTTTGGCGCGTTCGCTGCTCTCGCGCAGATCGACCAGCAGGATGTCAGGCTTGCCGATACTGTCGATGGCGGCGCGCGCTGACAGCGCGAGACCTTGTTTGGCGAGATCGTCCTGATGCAGGCCGACATGCATGTTGGCCGGCAGCACCACATCCATCAGCTTCGGATTCGGCAGATTGAGATTGTTCATCAGTTCGACATACTCGTCGATGCCGCGCACCTGCAGGCGGGGATTGTAACGCTTCTCCTCGCCGATGGTGGAGACCGTGTCGCCCTTGTAGTCGTGGGCGGGGAACACCATGGTCTCATCAGGCAGTTTCAGCAGCCGGTTGAAGATCGAATCATACTGTGCCCGCGCGCTGCCGTTCTGGAAATCGGTGCGGCCGGTGCCGCGGATCAACAGCGTGTCGCCGGTGAAGACGCGGTCGCCCATCAGATAGCTGTAGGAATCATCGGTATGGCCGGGCGTGTACATGACATCGAGGCTCAAGCCCTCGATCATCACCTTGTCGCCGTCGGAAACCCGCATCGACACCACGTCGGCCTTGCTCTGCTCGCCCATGATGGTGATGCACTGGGTGCGGTCGCGCAGTTCGCCGAGGCCCGTGACGTGGTCGGCATGCAGATGGGTGTCGACCGCCTTGACCAGCCGCAGGTCGAGTTCGCGCAGCAACTGGCAATAGCGATCGGCCTTTTCCAGCACGGGGTCGAGGATCAGCGCCTCGCCGCCGGGGCGGCTCGCCAGCAAATAACTGTAAGTGCCGGAAACGCTGTCGAAGAGCTGACGAAAGATCATGATCGCTGCCGCGTTCTCGATAGGGGTCACGCGCAGGATATTATTCTATTCCGGCAACCTTCTCAAACAGCTTTCATCTCTGTGCGGAGGCTTTGTCGCGCGAGTTTTACTCCCTCAGGGGCGGACGTAGCTCCAGCCCTGCTCCTGCAATTCCATGATTCTGACGACGCCCGATGGTACGATGGTGGCGTCGGATACAACTGAAATCGCCTTGCCTTCGGTCTTTTCCATGCCCTGCTTGGTGTTGTTGCAGGCCGAAAACTGCACCTTGCTCGGGAAGGCCATCTCCTTCAGCCGCTTGAGGCGGTCCTGCACCGGCGAGGTGTCCGATCGAAGCATGTGCAGGCCGGGGCCATAGGTCACGATGTCGATTTCGACTTCCTCGTTCTTGGCGCGGTAGTACTCCAGCACGTTGGTGGCGTTGTTGAGCGCGAGATTCATCACCTGCGGATCGTTCTGGTTGACCTGGATCGCGACACGATGCGGCTTGGTGTCGGCGGCCAAGGCATTTGAGGTGAAGGCGCTCGTGGCGAAGGCGATCGAGAGCAGGGCGGCGGTCGCAAGACGGCGAAACATGACAAATCTCCCTGGACGTTGATTCCCCGTCATTGCGAGGAGCGTAAGCGACGAAGCAATCCATTCTTTCTTTCCTGGGAGCGATGGATTGCTTCGCTTCGCTCGCAATGACGGTGCTTAAGGCCTCACCAGCGTGTAGCCGTTTTCAGTCAGAAACAGAATTTGCGCGACGCCGACCTGGACCGGCGTTGCCGCGGCGATGAATTCCGGCCGTTTGCCGCTCTCGCGCTCGACCGTCTCGACGGTGTTGATGCAGATATCGAACCTCGCGCCCTGGGCGACCAGGCTCTCGACCATTTTGCGGTTGGGGTTTTCCGGGCGCAGCAGGTCGATGCCGGGGCCGAACGCGACGATCTCGATCGCGACCTTGTCGGGATCGTAGTGCTTCATCAGATTGCTGGTGACGCTGAGCACGAGCCCTTGCT
>JBOHIT010000097.1:0-4787 GCA_050726155.1 Bradyrhizobium sp. | reverse complement strand
ATCGACATGGCGCGCGCCGCCGACCTTCTGGGCATGGAGCGGCGACAGGCCGAGGCCTTCCGGGATCTGGAGCGCGGACAATTCATGGCGCTGGGACCGGCCCTCTCCCGCCGTCCGCTGGGGCTGCGCATTGGTCCAACGGATACCGCGCCGCGCAACGCGACCCCGCGCCTGATGCCACTGCCGGAAGCGACACAGGACGCACGCGCCATCATCCTGGCAGCACCGCCACCCGACAGTACTCGGCCGCAGCGCCGGTCATCGCCAGATCTCCTCAGCCAGCTGATGGCGGCGAAGTCCGCGGCGCTGGAGATTCGTCCCGAGGCGGCGGAGCAGCTCAGCACCGAGAAATTGGCGGAGCGGCGCGAGCGCGTGGACCGCGTTCTGCGCGCCGTCATGACGGAACCCGACGCGGGATTCCGTGCCATCGGTGTCCTCTATCAGGAATTCGTGGTCCGCTCCCGCATCGAGGGCCTCGGTTCGGCCGTGCCGGACCTCGCTGACTTCCGCCGCATGTTGACACGCGCCCGCGCCGGGCTCGGCTCCGACATGACGGAAGATGCCGGGTGGCAGGACGTCTCGGTCCGCGCCTCACTGCTGCCGGAAGATATGCAGGGCGTCTTCATGATGATCGCCCGCGCCGCGAAGGAGGGTTGGCCCTGCCCCGGCGATGCAGCGATTGCCCGCGCCTATGGCTCCCATTCGTTGCGCCGCGCACGGCGCCTGCTGACCTACATCGAGGAGCAGGGCCTCATCGTTTGCCAGCATGACGGCGCGGGCCGGCGGATCGTGACGCTCGTCGAACTGGCCTGGGCGACGGCACCTGGCGATCCCAACGCTGAGGAACTGCCGGCGGAGCAAGGCTGCAGCAGTTCGGCTCTATAAGGGCACTGCGCGTTGAACCGGCGGCTTCATCAAACAGCGTCTTTGGCAACCTTCAGCGGCGAAGCCTTGACCGACTTGCTGGCCGGCTTGGCCGCGAACTCCATCGGCTCTTTCGTGAACGGGTTGATACCGCTGCGGGCTTCGGTAGCGGGCTTGTTCACGACCGACATCTTGACGAAACCGGGAATGACGAACTCGCCGGACTCATTCAACTCCTTATAGCCGACAGTCGCCATCTGCTCGATGACCGCCTTTACATCCTGCTTTGAAACCTGTGTTCCCTCTGCAATCGCATCGATCAACTGGTTCTTGGTCATCTTGGCCATGATGGAGTCCTTCCGTGGGCGCCCGGAACAAGGCGCGTGAGTCACACTGCATGGGTCACTCCGTACAAGACGAGAGGAACCATCCAGGTCGCTTTTCCGTTCATGCCGATGGTCATGAAGTCACCGGGCTTAAAACCTATCGGGGTCCAAAACGCAACCCGGAATGAACGCCGTTTGCACCCATCAGCGTAGTCCGCCGGCTTTACGTCAAAAGGCGACCACAATCCCCTTTTGATCGATCGCGCTTCGGCACGACCACGGGGTTGTGGTAATATTACCCGACCTCAACCCGGATATTCGCATGCCCTCCAAGTTCGATAAAACTGTCGCCATCGGGCGCCGAAGCAGTGCGCATTCGCGCCGGACGGTGCTGGGGATTCTGGCCATGGCCTTTGCCCCGATGAAACCGGTCTGGGCCCAGGGGCAGTCGCAGCAAACGATTCGGTTCAACGTTCCGTTCTCCGCGGGCACAGGACCCGATTTACTGGCGCGCATCCTCAGCGAGGAATTGCGGCAGCGCTGGAATCAACCTGTCATCGTCGAGAACAAGCCCGGTGCCAGTGGCAATATTGGTACGCAGGCAGCCGCGCGCGCTACGCCTGACGGCCAGACCCTGCTGGTGACCGTCAATACGTTTGTGATGAATGCGAGCCTGTTTCGCTCGATACCCTACGATCCCGAAACGAGCTTCGAGCCGATCGCCGAGATCGCAACCGGCGTTCTTGCGCTGGTCGTGCATCCGTCGCTCGACGTCAAGACGTTCTCGGAGCTGATCGTTGCTGCCCGGAGCAAGCCCGGCGAAATCAACTATGCTTCGCCCGGTCGAGGCACACCACAACATCTCGCCATGGAGCTGCTGAAGCTGACGGCGCAGATCAACCTGACCCATATCCCCTACCCCGGGTCCGCCGGCGCCGTGAAAGACCTTGCAGGCGGTCACGTCTCGGCCATGATTCTGCCGATACACACCGCACTTCCGCTCGCGGAAGCGGGACAGATCCGAATCCTGGCTGTCGGGAGCCAGGCGCGGGCGCAACAAGCGCCGCAGGTGCCGACACTGGCCGAACTTGGCGTCACCGATTTCGACGTCGATTTGTGGTATGGGGTCCTTGCCCCAGCCGGAACGCCGAAGGCCATCGTCGACCGCTACAATGCGGTATTCAACGAGATACTGGCGCAGCCGGGCGTTCGCGACGTACTTCAGCGACAAGGTTTGATCGCTCAGGGCGGTCCGCCGGAACGGCTGGCGGAGCTGATCGCCAAGGATCGCCGGCGCTGGGCCAAAGTAGTCAAGGATGCCGAGATCAGCTCAGAATAGCCTCGGCGAGGAATTCGATCACGCGTCGCCAAAGCGACCTATCACGCAACGCGCTATTTTCCGCAATCGCGTGGATCAGCAGCGCCGGGCGTCGCCTCCGTCGTCCATGCCCGCTCCCGAATGACACTGCAGATCTGGTATTTGAATTCGCTATAGAAGCTGTCAAAACCACGCTTCTTGGCCGCGCGATGTTCGGGATCGATGCGCCATGTGTGAAGCGCTTCTTCGGATTCAAACTCCACGATCGTCACCCGCTCTCCGTCATCGGCGACGAAACCCTTATGCGAGATGTAGCCGGGCATCGTCTGCACCAATTCGCTCATGCGCCCTGCCGTCGGGCCATATTCGTCCTGCACGCCGGGATTCAACCGGGTGCGAAATACCGTAACTATCATCGGTTGGTCTCTCCTGGCGATACCGCGCTCTCAGTCGGCGATGCCGTCGATAATGATGAAATCGGCGTCCGCATACTTTTGACGAATGGCCTTCGCGCTCTGGTATTCGGGACTCTCGTAGCAGGCCATCGCCGTGGCGCGATCCTTGAACTCGACCACGACGTTTCGTTCGCGGGCGGTACCCTCCATTGTCGTGAACGGTCCCCCGCGCACGATGAACTTCGCGTCAAACTTCTTGAACGGAGCGGCAACCGCCGCAATGTATTCGGGATATCCCTGTTCATCCCGAACCGAGACGCGCACGACCCAATAGGCTTTTGGCAAGTTATTTCTCCTTTGACGTGTGACGAAGGCAGCGTCGGTGACGACGATCGCCGTCGGCGATTGGTGCGCAGTTAGAATTTTTAAGCGCCAAACTGCAAGTGAACACGCTTCATCCGCCGTCAAATTCTTCTCTTTTGCGGCTTCGGTAACGCGTGTTCATTGTCCTGCGATCGCAACGCCGGGCCCGCTTCTATTGCGGGACAGCGGTCCATCGCCTGCCTTCCCGGCGCGCCTATCAACCAACGGAGACTTCCCTTGACGCAGACAGACAACGCCATTCAGCTCGGCGAATTGGCCACCGCGCATCTTGCGGATGCATGCTTGCGCGTCCGCGTGCCGTTGCGTTGCGCTCCACATACGATGTGCCCCGCGGTCTCCGGCATGAGGGCGAGCGGACCGGCCCGACCGGTGCGGCATGTCGGAAGTGTCGACGTGTTTCTGGAGGCAATCGAACAGGCGAGCAGAGGGGATATTCTCGTCGTCGACAATGATGGGCGGTTCGATGAATCCTGCATCGGCGATCTCGTGGTACGCGAGGCGAAGGGTGCCGGTCTCGGCGGAATCGTGATCTGGGGGCTCCACCGAGACAACCTGGAGGTCTCCGAGATCGCGCTGCCGCTGTTCAGTCTCGGCGTGACCTCAGCCGGCCCGCAGCGTCTCGATCCCAGACCGGCCGACGTTTTCGACGCCGCGCAGGTCGGACCGCATCTTGTAACGTCGGGAGACTTCGTCGTTGCCGACGGAGACGGGGTCGTGTTTCTGCCGCAGGCGCATGCTCTGGCAATTGTCGCGGCGGCCGCGGCCATTCGCGAGGTGGAGCAGGAGCAGGCTCGAAGAATGGCGAACGGTCACAGCCTGCGCCATCAGCTAAGCTTCAAGGACTATCTGGCGCGGCGGCGCAGCAATCCCCAATTCAGTTTCCGACAACACCTCAGGGAGATCGGCGGCGCCATCGAGGAATAGGCCGCAATGCGTTCGCGGTGCAGCGCCGGCGTCCCGTGACGCTCAGACGTTCCCGGCAACGAGCCTGCGCTTGAAGAAACCCAGGATCTCGTCGCGGGCTGCGATCGTCGGTTGGCCGGCTTCGTCGATCAGATGGGCGGTCACGACACTATGAGGGGTCGTGACATGGCGCTGGAAGAACGGCGCAAGATCGGTACTGGCCGCACTGTCAGGAAGCACACGTCCAACGAAGCGGTCACCAAGCGCTTGCTCATAGGCGGCGAAACGCTGCGCCATACAGAATTTGTCGCCCTCAAAGCGGTACGCCATCACGGTCAGGTCTTCCCGCTCCAGCCGCTCGCGGACCGCCCTGATCTCGTCAGGGGCAATTTCGATGCCGGCCGGATTGTTCAGCGGCAGTGACGGTTGCGAGAGCACCGGCGCCAGCATCGAAGGCTCGAGCATCATCGTCAGCGCAAAATTTCCGGTAAAGCACATCCCGATGGCGCCGACGCCGGGACCGCCGCACTCTTGGTGCGCAAATCGCGCCAGCGACCGCAGCCACTTCGTCACCGGGCTCGATTCATTGGCGGCCAA
>JBOHIT010000096.1:0-4570 GCA_050726155.1 Bradyrhizobium sp. | reverse complement strand
AGCATACAGGGCAGCGGAGAACATCCGACATTCCCTGCGCAATGGCTTTACGGCTTATAGCGTGCTCTCCCCGGAGAACGGCTCTTTTGCCTCCGTTGCGCCCTGAGAGGCAGTTGCCTCCAGGTGCGTTGACGCCAGCACCGCGGCGTCAGGACCACACGACTTCACCGTACGCGTCCTGCGCTTACGTCTTGCGCACTTCGCGTCCACCGCGACCCATCCCTCGTTGTGACGTTGGCCAACGCCCCTCTGAGCGGGACGGGATGGGCATAGATGTGCCTTGATTTCATCTTCGGATAAAGCGAAATATTTTTGATTTCGGGGCTTGACACGGTTTCCGTAAATCGGAAGTGATTTGCCCGACGGGCAGAGCGTCGCCATCCGCGACCGCCCGCCTTAGGCTGGCAACGGGAGCTGATGGCCGTCACAACTTCAACACCGGCTGCTGCGAATTTCACGGCCGGTGGGCCAGCACCTGACGATCAGCCAGCGCGGACGGCGCAGCCGGTGAGGATTGATCGAAGGTACGCCCTTGCGTAAAGTTTGCATCAACAAGCAAGCACCCGGGGGAAAAGCCGTTGCGCCCAAATCCACTAAAGCCCCGGCTTGCGGCCGGCGGGTGTGCGTTCGGAACCATGACGTTCGAGTTCTTTACGCCGGGCTATCCGGCGATCTGCCGCGAGGCCGGCGCCGAATTCATCCTCTATGACATGGAGCATTCCGGCGTCGGGTTCGAGACCATGAAGGCGCAGTTCGCCTTCTGCCGCGGCCTCGATCTGGTGCCGCTCGTGCGCGTTCCCTCAGGCGACTATCATCATATCGCCCGCGCGCTCGACATCGGTGCGATGGGCATCATGGTGCCGATGGTCGAGACGCCAGAGCAGGCCAGGGCGATCGTCGAGTGCACGCGATATCCGCCGGAGGGGCGTCGCGGCGCCGCGTTCAATGTCGCGGCGCATGATGATTATGCAGGCGGAGCCGAGACCGACAAGATCGCCGGGGCCAACGCGCGGACGATGGTGATCGCGCTGGTCGAAACCGCCAAGGGCATCGCGAACGTCGATGCGATCGCGGCGGTCGACGGCGTCGACGTGGTCTGGCTCGGCCACTACGATTTGACCAACTTCATGGGCATCCCCGGCCAGTTCGACAACCCGAAATTCCACGCGGCAGTCGATAGCCTGGTCAAGGCTTGCGAGCAACACGGCAAGACGCCGGGCTTTCTCGCCGGCGACGAGAAGTGGGCGCGCGACTTCCGCGCCAAGGGCTTTCGCATCATCGCCTACGGCGTCGATACGCTGTTGATGCAACGCGCGCTCGCCGACGGCATCAAGCTGCTGCGGGGCACGCTGAAGAAGTAAGCGCGAAAGCGGCGCGAACTAACCTTTCTTAGGTGACCAGCCATACGCCTTGGCGCAGGCGCCGCCCATCAGCATGGCCCGCTCGGTGTCGCTGAGGCGGTCGGTTTTCAGGAAGGGCGTGACGGCCTGCTCGTAATTGACGACGGCGAAGGCGCGAGTCCAGTCGGTGCCCCACAGGCAACGCTCGAAACCCCAGGCGTCGAATATGCGCGCGAGCGGATCCCAGATATCCGGGAATGGATACGGCTCTTTGGACAGGGTGCAGGCGCCGCTGACCTTGATGACGGCGTTCTTGCGTTTGGCGAGCGCCAGCACCTTTGGCAGATCGGCCCAGGGCTGCGCCGGCGCCGGCGGGGTGCGCGGCTGCAGGATGCCGAGATGGTCGATGATGAACCTTGTGTCGGGATGGCGATCGACCAGCGCGGTGCCGGCGTCGATATTGTCCCAGCACAGCAGGTTGACCGGAAAGTCATGGCGAACGGCGGCGCGCGCAATCCGGTCGATGCCCGGGTGGTCAGGCCCGCGCTTGTTCTCCTTTGTCAGCATGATGCGGATTCCGACCGTGCCCGGCGTTTTCTTCCAGTCGGCGACGACATCGGCCACATCGGGGTTGTCAGGATCGACCGGCTTGACGATGGCGAGCCGCCCGGGATGGGCCCGCGCCACGTCGACAGCATAGCTGGCGTCGTAGCGGTACATCGAAAAAGACGAGATGAAGATCGCGCCGTCGACGCCGACCTTGTCCATCGCCGCCACCATCTCGTCACCGGTGACGTGATCGGGCCAGTTCGGCACCGTGGCCCAGGGCCGCTTCGGCGTGTTCGCCTCATAGGCATGAACCTGGGAATCGATAATCGCCATCGGCCGTTCCTCCGTTTTGCGCGATTGTGGACATTGCAGCAGGGGCGTGTCCAGAGCGCAAAGACGCCGCGCAGCCCTGCGCGGATTGCAGGTGGCGTCAGCGCTCCCGCGCCACCGCCTGCCAGCCGATGTCGCGCCGGCAAAAGCCTTCCGGCCAGTTGATGCGGTCGACGGCTGCATAGGCGCGCTGCTGCGCTTGCGTCACCGTCTTGCCCATGGCGCAGACGTTGAGTACCCGGCCGCCGCTGGCGAGAATCTTTCCGTCTTTCGCGATCGTCCCGGCGTGGAAGATTTCGACGCCTTCGACTTTTGCGGCTTCATCGAGGCCTGAGATCACCGAGCCCTTGCCGTAGCTGCCGGGATAGCCCCTGGTCGCCATGATCACGGTCAGCGCCACATCGTCGAACCAGCGCAGGCTGAAATTCTTCAGCTGCCCGTCGGCGCTGGCGATCAGCGCCGGCAGCAGATCCGACATCATCCGCATCATCAGAACCTGGGTTTCAGGATCGCCGAAGCGGGCGTTGTATTCGACCAGTTTCGGACCGTCTTTCGTCACCATCACGCCGGCAAACAGCACGCCCTTGTAGGGCGAGCCCATCGCCTTCATCGCGCGCAACGTCGGATAGATCATCTCGTCCATGACGCGCGCGCGCATCGCCTCCGTCATGACCGGCGCCGGCGAGTAGGCCCCCATGCCGCCGGTGTTCGGGCCCTTGTCGCCGTCGAAGGCGCGCTTGTGGTCCTGCGCGGTCGCAAGCTCCAGCGCGTGCTCGCCGTCGCACAGCGCAAAGAACGAGGCCTCCTCGCCGACCATGAATTCCTCGACCACGACCTCGGCGCCGGCTTCACCGAACCCGCCGCCGAACATCATGTCGACGGCGTCAAGCGCTTCGGCTTCGTTCATCGCGACCACGACGCCCTTGCCGGCGGCAAGCCCGTCAGCCTTGATCACGATCGGCGCGCCCTGCTTGCGGATATAGGCTTTTGCCTTTTCGGCGTCGGTGAAATGCGCGTAGGCCGCGGTCGGAATGTTGTTGTCGCGGCACAAATTCTTGGTGAAGGTTTTCGAACTCTCGAGCCGGCCCGCGGCCTTGGTCGGACCGAACGCCTTGAAGCCGGCGGCGTTGAGATCGTCGACGATCCCCGCCGCGATCGGCGCATCCGGGCCGACCACGACGAAATCCACTTTGTTGGCCTTGCAGAAGTCGATCACCGCGGGATGGTCGGTGATATCGATCGCGATGCATTCGGCATCGTTGGCGATGCCGGCATTGCCCGGCGCACACCACAATTTGGTCAGCAGCGGAGACGCGGCGATCTTCCATGCGAGAGCGTGTTCGCGGCCGCCGGAACCGAGCAGGAGGATGTTCATGACAGGAGCCAGATGTGGGAACCGAAGGCCAGTCGGTCGCACGAATCTCCGGCCCGCCGCAAGGGGATATCAACAGCCCTTGTCGAGGATCCTTGCGGGCTACCGCCCCGAGGCCGCGATGATTTCCTGCAGCATTGCGACGTGGCGGGCGAAGGCGCCGCGGCCGGCGGCCGTGGCCGTCACGGTGGTCTGCGGCTTCTTGCCGACAAAGGCCTTGTCGACCGCGACATAGCCGGCCTTCGACAGCGTCTCGATATGGGCGCCGAGATTGCCGTCGGTGGCGCCGGTGAGTTTCTTCAGCCGCGTGAAATCGAGCCCCTGCGCATCCGGCAGCGCGGTGAGCGCCGCCATGATCCGAAGCCGCAGCGGCTGGTGGATGACCTCGTCGAGCTCGGCCATGTCAGCTCCGCCGCATCCAGAAGCCGCCGGCAATCAGTCCGCCGCCATGCGCCACCGCCATCCACAGCATGAAGGCCGCACCGATGTAGTAGTAGCCGATCAGCGTCAAGGCGGTGGTGCAGATCGCGATCACGATGAAGGCGTAACCGAACCACAGGCCGGCAATCGCATAAAACAGCATGCCGTAAAGGGCCCAGAACACGATCGCCTGGCGCGCCCCGAAATGGCCGAGCACCACCGAACAGAACACGCCGAAGGCGCCGATCAGCAGGAAGGTGGTCAGCGAGCGGAGCGGAAAGGGCTTTCCGCCGGAGCGGATATTACTGAAGACGCCAAGTGCAACACTGCCGACGAGGCCAGTGAGATTGGTGATCGTCCAGATCGTGTAGCCCTCACGCGGCCAGCTGTAGTTGGCGATGTAGGCTGCGAACAACAGCACGCCCCACATCGTGACGATGAGGCCGGAAATCCGGTAGATTCGCGATTGGCGAACCCGCTGCACGACGTCGTCGATGTCGGCAAGCGCTTCCGAGGCTTGATGGCTGTCGATCATGGTCCAGGTCTCACCGGGTTGCGA
>JBOHIT010000095.1:0-8369 GCA_050726155.1 Bradyrhizobium sp. | reverse complement strand
TGACATAGTCGTCATAGGCGATGGTTTCGGCGCGGATGAAACCCTTTTCGAAATCGGTGTGAATAACGCCGGCCGCGGCCGGCGCCTTGGTGCCGCGGTGGATGGTCCAGGCCCGCGCTTCCTTCGGACCGACCGTGAAGTAGGTGATGAGGTCGAGCAGCTGGTAGCCGGCGCGGATCAACCGGTCGAGACCGGCCTCTTCCAGGCCGAGCGTATCGAGGAACTCCGCGCGCTCCTCGCGTGACAGCGTTGCGATCTCGGATTCGATCTTGGCCGAAATCGCCACCGCGACCGCGCCCTCTTTCTTGGCGTGCTCGAACACCGCCTGGGAGAAGCTGTTGCCGTCCTTGGCCGAGCCTTCCTCGACGTTGCAGACATAGAGCACCGGCTTCGACGTCAGCAGGCCGAGCATGCCGAACGCGCGCTCTTCCTCCGGCTTGCGCTCGAGGAACCGCGCCGGCTTGCCGTCGCGCAGCAGCACGAGCGCGCGGTTGACGAGGTCGAGCGCCTCCTTGGCGTCCTTGTCGTTGCCCTTGGCTTTCTTGGCGAGGTTGTCGACGCGCTTCTCGAGGCTGTCGAGATCGGCGAGCATCAGCTCGGTTTCGATGATCTCGATATCAGCCAAAGGCGCGATCTTGCCTTCGACATGGGTGATGTCGGAATCCTCAAAACATCGCACCACATGCGCGACCGCGTCGACTTCGCGGATGGTGGCGAGGAACTGATTGCCAAGGCCTTCGCCCTTGGAGGCGCCGCGCACCAGGCCCGCGATGTCGACGAAGGTCAGCCGCGTCGGGATGATCTGGGCCGACTTGGCGATGTCAGACAATTTGTCGAGCCGCGGATCCGGCACCGCCACCTCGCCGACATTCGGCTCGATGGTGCAGAACGGATAATTCGCCGCTTGTGCCGCTGCCGTCTCGGTCAGCGCGTTGAACAGCGTCGATTTGCCGACATTGGGCAACCCGACGATACCGCATTTGAATCCCATGACGTGTCCTGAAGTCCGTTGCTGGCGGTCGGCGGCGCGCTACGCTGCGCCGTTATCGCCCTTGTCAAAAAAACCCTTGGCCTGCAGCGCCAGATGCACCTTGTTCTGAAACGTCGAGTCGCGATCGCCGGTGAGCAGACCGGCATTGTCGGCGATCGCCCCGCACAGCGCCTCGACCCAGGGCCGATCGCTCTTGGCAAAATCCGACAGCACATGGCTGTGCACCAGCTCCTTGACGCCGGGATGACCGATCCCGAGCCGCACCCGACGATAGTCGTTGCCGATATGCGAGGAGATCGAGCGCAACCCGTTATGCCCGGCGATGCCGCCACCGACCTTGACGCGTACTTTTGCCGGCGGCAGTTCGAGTTCGTCCTGAAACACGATGATCTCGCCGACCCCGAGCTTGAAGAAATTCGCGGCTTCCTGCACCGCGCGCCCAGACTCGTTCATGTAGGTTGTGGGCTTGAGCAGGACCACCCGTTCGCGCTCGAGCGTGCCTTCCGAAGTCTCGCCCTGAAAGCGGCGGCGCCATGGTGCGAAACCATGACGCCGCGCAATTTCATCGACGACCGAAAAACCGATATTGTGCCGGTTGTTCGCGTACTTCGTGCCGGGATTACCGAGGCCGACAAACAGGCGCATGACGCGGCATCCCGCGTTCGCTTACTTCTTCTTGTCGCCACCTGCGGCAGGCGCCTTGGCGCCAGCCGCAGGTGCCTTCGCACCAGCCGCCGGAGCAGCAGCACCCGCTGCGGGAGCAGCAGCCGCACCCGCCGCCGGAGCAGCACCGGGAGCCGCAGCAGCACCGCCTGCAGCAGCAGCAGCAGCCGCCGCCTTCAGTTCTTCGGCGTAGCCGGACGGCGGCACGATGGTCACGAGCGTCGCGTCTTCACGCGACAGCGACTTCACGCCGGCGGGCAGCTTGATGTCGGACAAATGCAGCGAGTGGCTGATTTCCAGCGTGCTGGCATCGGCCTCGATGTACTGCGGAATGTTGTCGACCGAGCATTCGAGATCGATGGTGTGGGTGACGATGTTGACGGTGCCGCCGCGCTTGACGCCCGGCGAGACTTCGCCGTTCACCACATGCAGGGGAACGCTGACGCGGATGGTGGCGCCTTCGCCCAGCCGCATGAAGTCGACATGCAGCGGAAAGTCACGCACCGGATCGAGGTGGAAGTCGCGCGGAATCACGCGGTGCTTCTTGCCCTCCAGGTCGATGTCGTAAATCGTGGTGAGGAACCGGCCGGCCAGGATGCGCTGGCGCAGTTCGGCATCGTCAACCGAGATGGTGACGGGGGGCTGGTTGTTGCCATAGATCACTCCGGGGATTCTCCCGGCGCGACGCTCTGCCCGGGCGGCCCCCTTGCCGCTCTGCGGACGCGCGGTCGCCTTCAATTCCTTGACGGTCGCCATCGTTCTAAGTCCTTGTTTTCTAAAAAGTTAAAGGCCGCAACGCGGCCCGGTAGCGTCCTACAGCAAGCCTCCAGGGGTGCGGGGGCTGCAGACGTGGCCGCCTTCTAGCCCCAAAGGGGCGAAATGACAAGGAAATGAGGGGATTTTTCTGAGGGCCGGACCCCTGAACCCGTCATTGCCGGGCTCGACCCCGCAATCCATCCCGTTCGCAAGATTCTCATGGAGACCGATGGATGCCCGGGTCAAGCCCGGGCATGACATCGAGCCCTCAGCCCGCCTGTCACGAAATGCCGAGCTTGGCTTCCAGCGCCGCGATGCGGGTCTTCAGCGCCTCATTTTCCTCGCGCGCCAGCCGGGCCATATCCTTGACCGCGTCGAACTCCTCGCGCTTGACCAGATCGAGGTCGCGCAGGATGCGTTCGGCCTGGTTGCGGACGACGGCGTCGACCTCGCGCTTGACGCCCTGGGCGGCGCCGGCGGCGTCGTTCATCAAACGGCCGATCTCGTCGAAAAACCGATTGTTGGTCTGGGTCATCTTAAGAACGCTCCGGTCGCTACAACTGGGTCTGCTTGCACCAAGACAATGGCGATCCCAAGGACCAGGTTCAAGGCCGACCAGGCGCCCGTTCGCCTTGTCATGCCCCGGTTTCCTTGCAATCGTACTGAACGCCCAAGGACAAATCAGAATCACAGAAGGTGAAGCAACGCCCATGATCGACCAGCAGATCGATATTCAGACCAAGGACGGCAAGACCACCACTTTCATCACCCATCCCGAGCGCGGCGGACCGTCTCCGGTCATCCTGTTCTACATGGATGCACCGGCGATCCGCGAGGAACTGCGCGACATGGCGCGGCGGCTCGCGACCTCGGGCTACTACGTGATGCTGCCCAATATGTACTACCGCTCCGGCGTGATGGAACTGGGACCGATTCCGCCGGACCCCGACGCGCCCGAACGCAAGCGGATGTTCGAGTTCATGAACTCGATCAACATTCCGATGGTGATGGAAGATACCAAGCACCTGCTCGCTTACGCCGCCACCCAAAAGGCCGCGAACACCGCCATCGTCGGCACTGTCGGCTACTGCATGAGCGGCCGCTACGCGGTCAACGCGGCAACGCATTTTCCGGGACAGGTGAAAGCCGCGGCCTCGGTCTACGGCACGCATCTGGCGACCGACCAGCCCGACAGCCCGCATATCGCCGCCGGCAAGACCAAGGCCGAGCTGTATTTCGCCTGCGCCGAAACCGACATTTACGCGCCCGCCGAAATCATCGAGAAGCTGAAGCAGGGCATGACGGGATCGAACAACGAGGTCGAGGTTTTCCCCGGCACCCATCACGGCTTCGCCTTCCCGAAGCGGCCGGTGTATCACCGCGATGCCGCCGAGCGGCATTGGGAGCGGCTGCTGGCACTCTATCGCCGCAACCTCGCCTGAGTCTGGAACCTGATGCCATTCCTGACCATCGCCTTTCCGGTATTCGATCCGATCGCGATCACGATCGGCCCGATCGCGATCCGCTGGTATGCGCTGGCCTATATCGGCGGCATCGTGCTCGGATGGCTTTACGCGCGCTCGCTGGTCAAGAATGAGAAGCTATGGGGCGGGCCGGCGCCGATCACGCTGGTGCAGCTCGACGATTTCATCCTGTGGGTCACCATCGGCATCATCGTCGGCGGCCGCACCGGTTACGTGCTGTTCTACAATCCCGCGTTCTTCGCGCAGCACCCGGCCGAGATTTTCGAATTGTGGAAAGGCGGCATGTCGTTTCACGGCGGCTTCCTCGGCTGCGTCGCCGCCGTGATGCTGTTCTGCCGCAAAAACGGCATTCCGATCCTTTCGCTCGGCGACATCACCACCGGGGTCGGGCCGATCGGATTGTTCCTCGGACGGCTCGCCAACTTCGTCAACAGCGAGTTGTGGGGCCGTGAGGCCGATGCCAGCGTGCCCTGGCGGATGGTATTCCCCACCGGCGGACCGCTGCCGCGGCATCCCAGCCAGCTTTATGAAGCTGCACTCGAGGGCCTCCTGCTGTTTACGATATTGGCGGTCATGATCCGGATGGGCGCCCTGAAGCGGCCGGGCCTGATCCTCGGCAGCTTCATCGCGATCTACGCCATTGCACGTATTATAGGCGAATTCTTCCGCGAGCCCGACCCGCAGCTCGGATTTTTGTGGGGCGGGCTGACGATGGGTATGCTGTTGTCGGTGCCGATGATCATTGCCGGAGGCATCCTGGTTGTGATGGCATGGCGCAAGGCGCCGGAGCATTTACAGAAGTCAATTTAAGGCACCCCGTGACCGAATATTCGCCGCTGCTGTCCGAGATCAAGAAGCTGATCAAATCGTCGGGTCCGATGCCGGTCTGGCGCTACATGGATTTGTGCCTGACGCATCCCGAGCACGGCTACTACGTGTCGCGGGATCCGCTCGGCCGCGAGGGCGATTTCACCACCGCGCCCGAAGTAAGCCAGATGTTCGGCGAATTGCTGGGGCTGTGGGCCGCCTCGGTCTGGAGGGCGATCGGTTCGCCGCCGATGCTGCGGCTGATCGAACTCGGACCCGGCCGCGGCACCATGATGGCGGACGCGCTGCGCGCGCTGCGGGTGCTGCCGCCGCTCTATCAGTCGCTGAGCGTCCACATGGTCGAGATCAATCCGGTGCTGCGCGAAAAGCAGCGCGCGACGCTGTCCGGCGTCCGCAACATCGACTGGCATGACAGCATCGACGAGGTGCCTGAGGGCCCATCGGTCATTTTCGCCAACGAATATTTCGACGTGCTGCCGATCCACCAGGTGGTGAAGCGCGAGACCGGCTGGCACGAACGCGTGGTCAAGCTCGACGACAGCGGCAAGCTGGTATTCGCGGCCGCCGACGCGCCGACGCCGCGCTTCGAGGTGCTGCTGCCGCCGCTGGTGCGCGCCGCCCCGGTCGGCGCCGTGTTCGAATGGCGGCCCGATGCCGAGATCATGAAGATCGCCGCCCGCGTGCGCGAACAGGACGGCGCGGCGCTGATCATCGATTACGGCCATCTGCGCAGCGACGCCGGCGACACCTTCCAGGCCATCGCTCGCCACAGCTTCGCCGATCCCCTGAAAAATCCGGGCCAGGCCGACGTGACCGCCCATGTCGACTTCCAGGCGCTGGTGCGCGCCGCCGAAGATGTCGGCGCACGCGCCCACGGTCCGGTAACGCAGGGCGAGTTCCTGAAACGGCTCGGCATCGAGACCCGTGCCGTCACGCTGATGGGCAAGACCACTCCGGAAGTCTCCGCCGATATTTCCAACGCGCTGAAGCGGCTGACCGATAGCGGCCGCGGCGGCATGGGCTCGATGTTCAAGGTGCTCGCGATCACGGAACCGCAACTGACCTCGGTCGCGGGCCTGTCCGACGAACCGGCGTCTCCCGAAGCGGAAGCGCCATGACGTACGGATCGTCATTGCTGTCGGCCATTCCGGGCCTGCGCCACGCCTTCTTTACCCGCGAGGGCGGCGTGTCCGGCGGCATTTACGAAGGCCTCAATGGTGGCCTCGGTTCGAACGATGTCGCAGCCCATGTCGCGGAAAATCGCCGGCGGATGGCCGAGCAGATGGGCGTCGCGCCGGATCGTTTGCTCGGCGTGCACCAGGTCCATTCGCCCGATGCCGTGGTGGCGACCGGACCGTGGCCCGGCGACAAGCCGCGCGCCGACGCGCTGGTCACCCGCATCGAAGGCCTCGCGATCGGCGTCACCGCGGCCGATTGCGGGCCGATCCTGTTCGTCGATCCCACCGCCCGCGTGATCGGCGCCGCCCATGCCGGCTGGAAGGGCGCGCTGACCGGCATCATCGAATCCACCGTGGATGCGATGGAAAAACTCGGCGCCGACCGCAGCGGCGTGGTGGCGGCGATCGGGCCCCTGATCCGCCAGCATTCCTATGAAGTCGGCGGCGAATTCGTCGAACGTTTTCTGGATGCCGACGCCGGCAATGCCGCCTACTTCATCCCCGCCGATCGCGCCGGCCATTCGATGTTCGACCTTGCCGGCTACATCCGGATGCGGCTGGACAACGCCGGCGTGCTGATGATCGACGACATCGGCGTCGACACGTATTCGGACGAGCGCTTCTACAGCTACCGCCGCTCGGTGCACCGCAAAGAGCCGGACTACGGCCGCCACGTTCACGCGATCGCGCTGGAACCGTGAATGGCCGCGCGCACGACATCGGTTGAAATTGTCGTCATCCCGACCAAGGGGCCGAGCGACGTCTCGGGCCTGATCAATCTCATCGAGGCTGGGAAAATCGACCCGGCGGCGATCCTGGCCATCCTCGGCAAGACCGAAGGCAATGGCGGCGTGAACGACTTTACCCGGGAGTTTGCGGTGTCGGCGCTGAGCGCCGCGCTGGCACCTCATGTCGGTTTGGCGCCCCACGATGTCGAGCAGAAAATCGCGTTCGTGATGTCGGGCGGCACCGAAGGTGTGCTTAGTCCGCATCTCACGGTGTTCGCGCGCACGACGGCTGAAGCCGGCGCAGACCAAGCCATCGTCGGCAAGCGCCTGAGCATCGGCATTGCCCAGACCCGTGACTTCCTCCCCGAGGAGCTTGGCCGCCGCGCGCAGGTTAACGAGACCGCTAGCGCGGTTCGCCTCGCCATGGCGGATGCCGGGATCGACGATCCCGCGGACGTGCATTTCGTCCAGATCAAATGTCCGTTGCTGACCAGCGAGCGGGTCGAGGCGGCCCAGGCGCGGGGACAGGCGACGGCCACCACCAGCGCCTATGGATCGATGGGTTACTCGCGCGGCGCGTCGGCACTCGGCGTGGCCGCCGCGCTCGGCGAGATCAACGGCGACATCGGTGACGAGCGGATCCTGAAAGACTGGGACCTGTTTTCGTCGGTGGCTTCCACCTCGGCCGGCATCGAGCTCATGCATAATGTCGTGATCGTGCTCGGCAATTCGAATGTGTCGGCCAGCCCCTTCGTCATCGGGCACAGCGTGATGCGTGACGCCATCGACGCCGCGGCGGTCATCGCGGCGCTGCGGAGCGTCGGGCTCGGATTCGGCGATGTTGCCGATCGGGAGATGCGCAATCGTCTGGTCAATATTTTCGCCAAGGCGGAAGCCTCGCCGGACGGAACCGTACGCGGCTTCCGTCACATCATGCTCGAGGACACCGACATCAGCGCCACAAGGCATGCCCGCGCCGCCGTCGGCGGTCTCATTGCCGGCCTCGCCGGGACCAGCGCGATCTATGTGTCCGGCGGTGCAGAGCATCAGGGGCCGCCGGGCGGCGGACCCGTGGCGGTAATCGCGCGCGTTTGAGGGTTGCGGCACTGTGGCTTCCCTGCCCTAGACCTTAATGCGTTTTAACGATATCGCAGGAGGCAATGAGGGACCTCATCCCAGCCTGCTGCCTCAAGGCTCCGCGCGCGATCGCCGCCGCGGCGCTGTTCGTCGTGGCGTGCGCGCTCGGCGGCTGCGCCGGTGGCGGTGCTGCGAGCGGTTCGTTCGCGATGGCGACGAGCGGCGGCGGCTCTACCGTCGCTTTTGAGTCGATCGACGGCCCGCCGCCGGGCGTATTCGACCGCATGGTTGGCGTGCTCGACAGCGAATCGAAGCTGCGGCACCTGCAGATCGTGTCCCGCGAAGGCGGCGCCTCCTACCGCGTGCGCAGCTATCTCTCGGCGCAGGTGGTCCGCGGCAAGACCATGATTGCCTGGGTCTGGGACGTCTACGACAACAACCAGCAGCGCGCGCTGCGGCTCTCCGGCGAAGAGGCGGCCGGCAAGGCCGGTCGCGACGCCTGGGCGGCCGCCGACGATCTCGTGCTGCGGAAGATCGCGCAGGCCGGTCTTGCCGGGCTGAGCGGCATGATCAACGGCGCGCCGGATACGCCGCAAGCCCCGCCGGCCCCCGGGCTGCGCGGCTCCGCGGTCGCGAGCGTCGAGCCGTCAGCTCCCGCCGAGGG
>JBOHIT010000094.1:0-5483 GCA_050726155.1 Bradyrhizobium sp. | reverse complement strand
GGGGCGCAACTCAATGTCGCCAAGGCAACCCAGCAAAGTGCCAAACTGGCCCTGGATTCCGAGATCGGCGGGGTCAACACGACGGTTGCACAAATGCAGGCGCAACTGGAGAACGCCGTCTGGGAGTTGGCGCAGACCACGATCCGCGCCCCCGCCGACGGCTACGCAACGGCAGTGGCCCTGACGGTGGGTGATCGCGCCTCTCAACTGCGATCAGTTATGTCGTTTATCGTCGAAAATGAGATCACAATTGTTGGGATGTTTTCGCAGAACGGTTTTCAGACCATCAAGGCCGGCGCCCCCGTCAATATCGTGTTCGATAATGCGCCGGGCCGGGTCTATCACGCCAAAATCATCGAAATTCCAAAAGGGATAGGTCAGGGACAGATTGCTGCATCTGGAACGCTGGCGCGGACCAATGCGTTTGGTGGCGCGTCGGCTTTCCCAGCGGTGATTTCCATTCCAGACGAAGTGAGTCGCGACTCGCTCCGGCTGGGCATGTCCGGAAGCGTCACCGCGTTCGCCGCAAATGCAGGCGTTATTGGCCTGCTTGCGTCCATTCTGGTCTGGGTCAGCGCCTATACAGCTTATCTGTGAGCGCAACAAAGGTGCTTAGATAAGGACGCTTGGCACAAACTGCATATTAGGGCCGCCGCACAGGGATCTGGCCTTCGCGTTGACCGCTTCGCCGCGTCCCGGTTAATCTCCCGACACCCAGCGCTCGAGCGGTTTCAGCTTGCCCGCGCTTGCTGTTGTCTAATGGGGCCCTACGCAGGGTGGAAGATTAGTGCCGGAATGACAACAGCGCCTGTGGTTCATATCGTTGATGACGACGCATCGTTTCGCGGTGCGCTCTCACGCCTGCTGGAAATCTCGGGCTATGCGGTGGCGGACTACGATTCCGCGAGTTGCTTTCTGCGTTCAATTGATAATGCCAAACCGGGCTGCATCCTGCTTGACGTGAACATGCCGTCGGTTAACGGGTTACAGCTCCAGGAAGAACTCGCGAAGTTGTCAATGCGGTGGCCGATCGTCTTCATGTCGGGCCGCGGTGACGTCCCCACCAGCGTAAGGGCGATCAAGGCCGGCGCTGAAGATTTCCTGCTGAAACCCGTAGCCAGAGAGACCTTGCTGAATGCGATAGGTCGCGCGCTGTCGAGCTTTGCCGCAACGAAGCAGCAACAGGACCAGATCAATTCACTCAGATCCCTGATTTCGACCCTGACACCTCGGGAAAGCGAAGTCTTCGGGTTGATGGTTCGCGGCAAAATGAACAAGCAGATTGCCTTTGAGCTCGGCACGTCCGAGCGAACTATCAAGGCGCATCGACATATGGTGATGGAAAAGCTGCAGGTACAAACGTTTGCGGAGGCAGTCTCCGTCGCCGAGAGGATAGGACTGTTGGCGCCGTCGCCCGCGACGAATGTCGAAAATCTCCGATAGGGGATTTTCGAGCAAGTCCTCTAAGCCATCATCGCGAGACGAATCATCGTCTTCGTGACGGCGCGAATTCCCGCTATCTCACGGACATGCGTCCCAGAAGCCTCCGGAATCGGCCCGGACAAAGCCGACTGCCTGTCTGAAAGGACGCTGCCACCACACGTTGCCCTCAAGGACAATATGCGGGGCTATCGAGCTGTGGTGTTTTGGCGCCGGGCAGACCTTTCTGCTGTGTTCTAGCGATGTGCGGGGCCACGATGAGAGTTCATCTGTCAGCCAATATGGGGACGCAAACTCTCAGTGCCCAGTCCGTTAGCTCCTGTCGAGACCTCGTTGAACAGGCTGAAGTTCTGACGCTCGCCGAAGTCGACGAGCCCCTCCAGATCTCAGCTCTTTGTGCCGCTCTTTCGGTCAGCGAGCGCACGCTTCGCAAGGCATTTCACAGGATCCGTGGCCTTCCGCCCTGCCGGCATCTTCGAATGCTGCGATTGTCGCAGGCAAGACGCGCACTGATGGACGCTGACAGCGGTCTCTCGACTGTAACAGAGATTGCTACCAGCTTTGGGTTCCTGGAATTGGGACGCTTCTCGGTTGAGTACCGAAGAGCGTTTGGCGAAAGTCCCTCTCAAACCTTGCAACGCGCATCGTGTGCAAGTGCGCACTTGGTCCGGACCCCCGAGCACGAAGACCGCATCGAATTTTATGTGTGAGAATTCGCGCGGTGCGTCTTGGCGCGCAAGCCGCGACAACCTAGGCGTGACATTAGAGCCACAGCCAGAGACAGAGATGGATGGTTGACCGATTTTGCATAGTCGTTGCCGGCGTTCAATCGTCCAATGACGACTGGCGCATCGTGATATTGAGGATGACATGCAGATGACGGGCTACATTCCCAAACAAGTGTCTACCTATCGGCTCACACACTCCGCCGGCCTCGCATTGGCGATCGTCGGCTCGCTGTCCGGCACGGCCCACGCAGACGAAAGCGGTGTGTCGTACTGGCTGCCCGGGCGGTTCGGCAGTCTGGCTGCTACTCCCCAGGTGCCGGGCTGGTCTTGGGCCGAAGTCTACTATCATACCTCGGTCGGAGCATCCGGAGGCGTGGCGGCCGCAAAGCAGATCCAGATCGGAAGGATCCCCGCGAACGTCAACGTCAGCCTGAATGCAAGCCTTAATGCCCAGGCCGACCTCGTGCTGCTTAACCCGACATACACGTTCGCCACACCCGTGCTGGGTGGACAACTGGCCATAGGTGTTACCGGCCTATTCGGTCGCGCCAGCACCGGCATCGACGGCACGCTCACGACTGCGGTTGGTCCCCTTGTGACGACCCGGACCGGAAGCATCTCAGATTCGCTTACGTCGGTTGGAGACCTGTATCCGCAGGCCACACTGAAGTGGAATGCTGGCGTGCATAATTTCATGACCTACGTGACCGGAGACATCCCGGTTGGCGCCTACGATCCCAGCCGCCTCTCCAATCTCGGTATCGGTCACGGTGCAATCGACGGCGGTGGCGGCTACACCTTTTTCAACCCGGCCGCAGGGCAAGAGTTTTCGGCCGTCGCCGGGTTTACCTACAACTTCAAGAACCAGGACACGCAGTATCAGAACGGCATCGATTTCCACCTTGACTGGGGCGTCTCCCAATTCCTCTCGAAGCAGGTTTTCGTCGGCTTCGTCGGATACGCCTATCAGCAGATCACCGACGACTTCGGTCAGAACCCCATCCTTGGCGGATTCCGGTCCCGCGTTGCCGGAATTGGTCCGCAAATCGGGTTTCTGTTTCCGGTCGGAGACATGCAGGGATATCTCAACCTGAAAGGATATGGCGAATTCGCTGCCGAGAACCGGCCGTCGGGATGGAATACCTGGGTGACGTTCTCGATCTCGCCGATGGCGCCGACCAGCACCGTGACGCCGACGCGGCGGGTGGTGAACAAGTAAGCCAACCTGCACAGCTCGGCGGGAGCTGCGGAGTTGTCGTATTCCCTGTGCACTTAATCCAATTTGCGCAGCATGGTCCGGCGGTGGCTCATCAAGTATTGAAGCCCGTGGGCCGTCAGGCTTAGCGCGGCCATAGCGGGGCTGTCGGACTCCTCTCCGTTCCCGCTCCTTGCGAGTTCAGACTTCAGGATGTCATCGATACGCTTTTCTATTTCTTCCAGTTGGGCCTCACTTTTGGCACCCCTGATCTCATTGCCGAACTCATAGAGCGCTTCGAGCATGCTTTGCGGGGTATTCCCAGAACCTGCGAAGCGCCAAGCCGCGACAACGATCGAGATCAGCGATCCCAGTAATAGCGACCCGTAATACAGCTTGTCGTCATACTTATCGAGAAAGCTCTGCTGGTTTCCGTTGTAAATACGTAGCAGCTCCGGGATGGATAGGGATCAGCGCGTCGGCGTCGGTGCTCGGTGCGGCAGCTTGCGCCAGTATCGGATATTGGGACAACAGGTCTCTTCGGACGTCGACCAGCGACTGCGTCAGGTCGGTGATAGCGCCGTTGTTCACCGACTTGTTGGCAACAAGAAAATATGAAACGCGAAGCGAGGTAAGATCATCGGATGGAACAGGTGGCGCGCCCCGCAAGGTCCCCTTTGGAATGTCGTAACTCTCGTAATACTGCGCGACGTTCGCCACGGCGCCGGCCGATTCGATCCCGATCAGTTTCGGAGTCGACCCCTTTGCACGCTCCTGATGAAAGAACTGTCTGACCTTGGCCAGGTACTTCTCGGTAAGGGGAACGACAGCAAGAAGGGCGTGAACCCGTCCGGACGAAAGCGCGGTCGCGCCGTCGGCTACTGAGACGTCCTGGAAAATGACCTTGGCGCGATCAAACGGGTAAACTTGCTTCAGCGCGTCTACCGTGGGCCTGTTGATCGCACCTCCGATAACGCCGATCGTCGTATTGCGAAGGTCGCCGAGACTATCGCCGCTCACCGTCGAAGGCGCCATGAGCAGAACCACGCCGTGGGTCAGCAGGAGCACGCTCCTGGCATCCTCCAGGCCGTCGGTATCGCCGCGAAGAACGGCGAGGTCGGCCTTGTGCGCAGCCAGCATTTCCGATGCCTTGGCTGAGGTATTGGTATCCACTACTTTCAATCGGACGTGTGCGTTCGACGTCGTCAGTCGCGCCGCAACTGCGGAAATCAACGACAAAGCCTCTCCGTCAACCGAACCGACCGCCACCGTCAAAACGATTGGCTTGGCGAAGTAGCGATAGGACAACCATCCGCCGCTTATGACAGCCGCGGTTGCAGCCCCCACTATCGTCAGCCTCAACCACCTCGGCCACAGGTTGATCGCGGGGCTGGCCATCGGGCTCAGGGCGCCAAAGCCAGCGTGAGGCCCGACACGCCCAGCGACACGTTCAAACCAGCTTGCCCCTCGACCGATAATGGCTGCAGCGCAATCGTCCGGTTTGAGCCGCCAAACAGCACGTTGGCTCCGACTCCTACCCCGACCGCGATGTCGCCGCTGGCGCCCACATACTCGCCGGCCAACGCCCCGATCGGTGTCCCCAGACTCGGAGCAAACACGCCCCACGCCATCACTCCACCTGCCGAGATCCCGAGTTCGAGCCCGACCGTATTCATCACCCCATTATAGTTCTGAGGCGGATAAGGCCCATTCGGTGCATACCTGCAACTCATGCGCTGGCTCTCGGCCACGATCAGGCCGATGCTGGGAGCGAGGTTGCAGGTCAGCATGCCCGACTGGACGCCTGGAGGCGGCTGTTGAGCCGACGCAAAAGCGGGAGCCAGAAGCATCGTCGCGGCCAGGCTCATTACCCGAACAAGGTGGTAGCTGGGCATGATCGATCACTCCCTGCGAGGCTCACACCGCTCGCTGTTATAGATGAGCCCAATCGGGCTGACGTGCGGGAGTAGCTATACGAACCGGCGTAGCCGCCTGCCTATGCAAAATCGAACCGTGATCGACGCGCAACGCTGATTATGTTTCCCGATGAATCCATGGCTCAATGCAGACGACGCCGATTTTGCATAGTCGATCCATCGGATGGTGCGTTACCTGATGAC
>JBOHIT010000093.1:0-5685 GCA_050726155.1 Bradyrhizobium sp. | reverse complement strand
AAAGCAAACAACAAGGTAAGGATACGCTCCATGGAAGCCCGGGTCGTCAACGCGTCGCATTCGACCGAAAAATGGTCGCCCTCGTCCAGCGCCAGCGACATCGTCAAGAGCATCCACGCGATGCTGCACCCGCGCAACATCGTGCTGGTCGGCGCGACCGACAAGCCCGGCAACTATGCCGAGCGTATCTGGAACAATCTGGTCAAGTACGAATACAAGGGCAAACTGTTCCCCGTTAACGCCAAACGCGAAACGATCTGGGGCGTACCCTGCTACAAGGATTTCGCCAGCCTGCCGGAGAAGCCCGATCACGTGCTGGTGCTGGTGCCGGCGCGTTTCGCGGTGCAGGTGATCCGCGACGCTGCGGCGGCCGGTGCCCGCTCCGCCACCATCGTCACCTCTGGCTTCAGCGAGTTGCAGGACGCAGAAAGCCAACGGCTCGCCGTTGAACTCAAAGAGGCGGTGCGTGAAACCGGCCTTGCCGTCACCGGCCCGAACTGCCTTGGCAATTTGAGCGCGGACGAAAACCTGTTCACCAATATCGACGACCGCATCGTCACCATGGAAGCCGGTCCGGTCGCGATCGCCGGGCAGTCCGGCGCGATCGTGATGGCAATCCGGCAGGCGCTGGAAGATCGCGGCGTCGGCGTCGGCTACATGGTCACGACCGGCAACGAAACCGGATTGGAAACGCCGGACCTGATGGCCTATTTCGCGGCCGATCCCTCGATCAAGGTCATCGTGGTCTATCTCGAAGGTGTGCGGAACACCAAGGTGTTCCGTGAGGCCTGCAAGGCCGCGCGCGCCGCCGGCAAACCCGTCATCGCCCTCAAGCTCGGCGCCTCCGAAGGCGGCCGTGCCGCCGCGATGGCGCATACCGGCGCGCTCGCCGGCTCGATTCAAACCTTCGACGCGATCTCGACGCGCGAGGGCGTCATTCGTGTTCGCGGCCTCGACGAACTGATCGAGACCACCGAGTGTTTCGTTCACGCCGAACCGCCGAAGAGCAACCGCCTGGCGGCCGTCTCGCTGTCGGGCGGCAAGCGCGGCCTGTTGATCGACGCGTTCGATTCCGCCGGGATGAACTTTGCGCCGCTGAGTGCGGACGCTACCGGGAAGCTGGCAAAGATGCTCGGGCCCGGCAGCATCGTCGGCAATCCGCTCGATGCGGGATTCGCGGCGGTGGTCGATCCCTCCGTCTACATGCAGTCGATCAAGATCATGATCGACGATCCCGATACCGATATCGTCATCATCGACGCCGAACTGCCGAAGGCCCCGCATGAACTGCGCGAGCGCAATCTGCGCATCGTCAACGACATGGCGGGCGCTGCATCGAAGCCCGTGGTCTATATCAGCGCGATGTCGATCGGCTTTACGGAGTTCACCAAGGGCCTGCGCAAATCGCTGCCAAACATCGCGGTCATGCAGGGCCTCGATCGCGCGGTGGGCGCGATCAAGTCGCTGATCGAATATGCCAATCTGCGCAAGGTCGTGCCGGAGATCGCATCGAGCTCGAAGGCATCTGCCCGCGCGGTGCTGGAGAAGACGCTCAAGAGCGCCAACGGCGCCGCGGCACTCGACGAGGTCGCGTCGAAGAAGCTGCTGAAAGCGTATGGCATTCCGGTCTCCAGGGAAGAAATCGCACAGACCGCGGCGGATGCGGTGAAGATCGCCAAGAAGATCGGCTTTCCAGTCGTCGCCAAGGTGGTCAGCGCCGAGATCCTGCACAAATCGGACATTGGCGGCGTGGTGCTGAACATCAACAGCGCCGCCGAAGTCAAGAAGGCGTTCAACGATATCACCGCACGGGTCAAGAAGCTGAAGACAAAGCCGAAGCTCGAAGGCATCCTGATCGCGCAACAAGTCAAGGCCGACCTCGAACTCGTGGTCGGTGCCTCGCTCGACGCTGAAATGGGACCGGTGGTGTTGTTCGGCACCGGCGGCGTCGATATCGAACTGATGAAGGACGTTGCGCTCGCCGGTGCGCCGCTCGATGCCGATGAGGCAAAGCAGCTGATCGGCAAGACCAAGGCCGGCGTCAAGATGAAGGGCTATCGCGGCAAGCCCGCGCTGCACGAGGCGTCCGCCGTGAAGGCGCTGGTTGGATTGTCCAACCTGATGGCCGATGCGGGAAGCCGCATTGCCTCGATCGACGTCAATCCGTTCCTGATCAACAGCAAGGTCGGCGTCGCCGTCGACGGCCTGATCGTGCTCAACAACGCCGCAGCCAACAAGGCGGCAGGGCATTAGGCTAAAGCGCCGCGCCCCATTGACGCGCGGTCTGCAGCAGCCAATCGCGGTAGAGGGTCAGCGGTGTGACGCCGGTGAGCCCGCCGCAACCGGCTGAGCCGTTCGGCCCGGTCGACCAGCTGACGACGCCGACGATGGCCGGGCCAGACTGCTTGTCCTCGAATACCGGACCGCCGGAATCGCCGGTGCAGGCGCCGAGCCCGTCGCGCGCGCCCTGATTGACGGGATCGACGAGGCGAATCTGCAGCGTCCCCGGCTTGCCGGTCGCGACTAAACCCGCAACGCGGATGGTACCGCCGCTCTTGCCGTCGCCGCGCATGGTGACACCGATGCCGGCGATCGTGAAGCGGCTGCCGACCATGATGGGAATATTCGGCAGGCCGAGCGTCGACGGCGCCTTGCCCTTGGCGGGTGAGCTCAATTGCAGCAGCGCCACATCGGCCGTCGCGCGGTGGCCCTGCATCGCCTGCATATTGAAGCCGGGATGAATCGCGACGCTCTTGACGTCCTGCAACGAGGGCTGCCTGTCCGCGCCATATTCGACGATCTTGTAATCGGCGCCGGGCTGCACGCAATGCGCCGCGGTCAGCACGATTGTCGGCGCAATCAGCGCGCCAGTGCAGAAATTGCCACGGGAACCGACGATGGTGACGACGGAACGGCCGACGCCGTCAGCGGACGGCGCACCGCCGCCGACGATCGCGTTGGCGGGCGCCACGGCCAGCCCCGCCACGACCGAGGAAATTCGAAGCAACATCTTCATCGCCGCAGCAATACCCCGCGCGGACGACGTCGCCAAGCGGCGGATCGTACTGGTTCCGAGAGGCATTCCGTGTTAGCCGCTCCCAACGCATGGTTCATTCGGGCAGGGAAAAATGATCGAGGCAGTGATCTGGGATTTCGGCGGGGTGCTGACCACTTCGCCGTTCGAGGCTTTCTCGCGGTTCGAAACCGAGCGAGGGCTGCCCGCCGACATCATCCGGCGCACCAACGCCGCCAACCACCTGGAAAACGCCTGGGCGAAATTCGAACGCGCCGAAGTCGACATCGAAGCCTTCGATGCACTGTTTGCGACGGAATCGAAGGCGCTGGGCGCCGAGGTCCGCGGCAAGGATGTGTTGCCGCTGCTGTCCGGCGACCTGCGGCCCGAAATGGTCGAGGCGCTCAAGCGCGTGAAAGCCAAATTCAAGACCGGCTGCATCACCAACAATTTGCCCGCCAACGCGATCGGCAGCCACAGCGGCCGCTCGCTCTATGTCGCCGAGGTCATGGTACTGTTCGATCATGTGATCGAGTCCGCCAAGATCGGCCTGCGCAAGCCCGATCCGCGCATCTACCGGATGATGGTCGAGACGCTGAAAGTCGATCCGAAGAATTGCGTCTATCTCGACGATCTCGGCGTCAATTTGAAGCCGGCGCGCGAGATGGGCATGACCACGATCAAGGTGCTCAATGCGGCGCAGGCGATCAGCGAGCTCGAAGCGGCAACCGGGCTGACATTGCGCTAGGCGGAATTAGCCGAATTTGCCGCCTGCGTATGACCAAACGAGGCTTGTTCTTTGCCGGGAACGCAGGCAGAACACTCTGAAATCCAGTGAATTCGGAGTTAAAACCCGTGGCTGAAACAGGGCCGACCGCCTCGATCGAGGCCGTGGAAAGAGGTCTTGCTGCGCAAGGCTATATTGCGAGCCGGCAGATCGCGACCGCGGTCTATCTGTCGCAGCAGATCGACAAGCCCATCCTGGTCGAAGGTCCCGCCGGCGTCGGCAAGACCGAGCTTGCCAAGGCGATCGCGGCGTGGCGCGGGCTGAAGATGATCCGCCTGCAATGCTACGAGGGCCTCGACGAAGCCAAGGCGCTCTACGAGTGGAAATACGCCAAGCAGCTTCTGTACACGCAGATCCTGAAAGACAAGCTCGGCGAAGTGCTCGGCGGCGCCGAGACACTGCACGACGCGCTGGCGCAATTGCATGATTTCGGCGACGTGTTCTTCTCGAAGGAATTCGTCGAGCCGCGGCCGCTGCTGCAGGCGCTGGAACAGCCCGCCGGCTGCGTGCTCTTGATCGACGAAATCGACAAATCGGACGCCGAGTTCGAATCGCTGCTGCTGGAAATCCTCAGCGATTTCCAGGTCACGCTTCCTGAACTCGGGACCATTGCCGCCATCAAGGCGCCCACCGTGATCCTGACCTCCAACAGCGAACGCGACCTCGGCGACGCGCTGAAGCGGCGCTGCCTCCACCTTCACATCGGCTTCCCCGAACAGAAGCTGGAAGAGCGTATCGTCGAAAGCCGCGTGCCCGGTATTTCGCAGACGCTGCGCAAGCAGATGGTCGGCTTCATCCACGAGGTCCGCACCCTCGATCTGAAGAAACTGCCGTCGGTGAGCGAGACGATCGACTGGGCGCGGGTGCTGGTGCTGCTGCAGGCGCCCGAACTCGGCCACGAGATCGTCAAGGATACGCTGAACGTGCTGCTGAAATACGAAGCGGATATCGAGGCCACGCTACCTCAGGTCTCGAGCTTCATCTCCAAGGCTTCCCGTCAGAACGTCTTCGGATAGGGCGAGATGCGAGAGAACCTGCATCGCTTCTTTCGTGCGGCGCGGGGCGCAGGCGTCAGGCTCTCGCCGGCCGAAAGCATCGATGCGATGCGCGCGGTTTCCAAGGTCGGCTTCACCGACCGCACCGTCCTGCGCGATACCTTCCTGCTGACGCTCGCCAAGAGCCAGGATGAAAAGAAGGCGCTCGGCGACTGCTTTGATCTGTTCTTCAACCAGCCGGAGCCGTTGCAGCCGCCGCCCGAAGACAGCGAGACGGACAAATCAGACACGCCGGAATCCGGCGCGTCATTCGATACGCCAGACGATGCCGAGGGTGGCGACCAGACCCAGGATCTTGGCCAGCTCGCGCAGATGCTGTTGTCGCAGGACCGCAACGCGATGGCCGCCGCCATCGCCAACGCCTCGAATGCCGCGTCGCTGTCCGACATCCGCTACTTCACCCAGCGCGGCATCTTCTCCGGCCGCATCCTCGACCAGATGGGCATCCAGCGCCTGCGCGACGACCTCGACGCGCTGACCGCGACCAACCCGGGACTGGCAGAGCGGCTGCAGGCCGCGCTGGACGGCCTGCGCGACACTGTGCGCGAGACCGTCTCGCAGGCGCTGATGCTGTACGGCCGCGAGGAGACCGAGAATTTGCGCAACGAGATTTTGCGCAACGCGCCGCTATCGCGGATCGAGCCGCGGCAAGTCGAGCAGATGCGGCTTCTCATTCGCCAGATCGCGCGCCGGTTGCGCGAGCGTTACAGCAAGCCGCGCAAGCGCCAGCGCCGCGGCCATCTCGACGTCCGCCGGACCATCCGGCGCAACGCCGCCTGGGGCGGAGTGCCGTTCCTCACTGCCTGGAAACGGCGCCACCGCGACAAGCC
>JBOHIT010000092.1:0-9444 GCA_050726155.1 Bradyrhizobium sp. | reverse complement strand
GCAGAAGATCGACGCCGCCAATCGGCAGATCGAGGCGCTGAAGAATGCGATGGTGGCTACGCAGAAGATTGTCGTCGATCTGCAAAAGGCGTCGGATGATGCGAAGAAGGCCGCAGCGCCGCCGGCGAAAGACGCTGCGCCGGTGACAAAAGAGGGCGCAAAGTAGCGCCGACATCCAGAGCCGTTCAGGGCAAAGATTGTCAAACGCAGCCGTCCAACTGCGCGTTTCCTGGCAAGGCTTGCTGACAATTTACGCAAGGAATCTCCAGCTGACTTCCCTGGCGTTGCGAAGGCGGTGATGAAAGGCAAGGCAGCGGCAACCGACGCGCTGTCTAACATCCTGTACGCCTTGAATTTTTTTCAATCGTCTCGCCCGCATGCGTGCCTTGGGAGTCGACGCGATGCTGTGTGCTTGAACTGGCCCAGAATTCGCATTGCAGCATAAGTCCGTCAGGATCGACCGGCGACTCCGAGCGCTCTGCCTAAGCTGATCAGCAAATTTGAACAGGCCTGAGGAAATTCAAGGATTGGAGGGTGCCATGAATATACATGCTGCGGTTGATCTCAAATGGCCTGGCCTTACTCGCCCGGACGGCGATGCCCTCCGCCTGAACCGAACGAACTTCGTGGCTATCGATCGCGATCGGAATGCCTTGCACGAGCCGACCTATCGCCCGCAAGCCCTCTACAATCGCGCGAACGAAGGCTTTCATGCCAACAACGAAACCTTCCTTCTCCACGAGGTTTCGACAAACCTGCCGATTTACCGCGCCGATACCGGCCCCACCGATTTCCATCTTCACCTTCCACCCGGCGGTTACCAACTCGTGCTGGTCACATCGGGCGTGTTCACCTTCGATTACGATGGCCGGTTTTACTACGTCGGTCCCGGTGCGGTCATGCTGCAGAGCGCGATCGTGCATCGACAGCTCTTTTACACATGGTCGGGATTGTCCACCGAAGAAAACCTGAAGACGCCGCAGACGGTCGTGCCGGATCCGATGTCGATGGGCTATTCCGGCAAATTTCTCGAAGCCTTCATCACCGATCCCACGACCTTCCCCAACCCGACGGTGGTGGATCATGATCACATCAACGAAGAGGAAACGCCACGCGTAGCCTGGAGCCATCCGCTGCATGACCGTCCTGTCGATGCCTGTTTCTGGCTGCAGGACCCGCTGGAGCTGGAAGCCCTCTACAAGCCGCTGCCGGCAGGCTGGCCGATCAAATCCGCCGGGCCTGTTTACGTGCGCGATATCGGAATCGAGATTCCGAGCGGCCGCCTTACGACTGGACATATCATCGCGACCGACCCGCGTGGCCAGTCGCTGCTGCCGAAGAGCACCTCCGCAGCAGCGGAAACCGCCTTCCTCGGAAAAGGTGAGGTTGTCATCTATCGCGTCATCCGCGGCGCAGCCCAGTTCACGAATAGTGCGGGGGAGAATTTTGAACTTGCGACCGGCGATACGGTCACGGCGGGCAAGGACACGATCGATCTGGTGGGGCTGGGCGAAAATACCCAGCTCCTCCGGTTGGGCTTGCTGAAAGGCATGGAGAATCTTCGCAGCTGGACGCCGACACAGCGCGACGAAATTGACGGCCTGGCTGGTCAAATCATTACGCGGAAGGACGTTCGTCCGCTGCGTAACGAAGGCAAGCCGGTCGGGTATTTGTACGAGTAAACCAAGAAAATGCGCACGTCTTTTTGCGGTACGGCTATCGATGGCGCGAAGTAAGGTCATCGCCGTCATTGCGAGGAGCGAAGCGACGAAGCAATCTATTCTTTCTGCTGCAAGATGGATTGCTTCGCTGCGCTCGCAATGACGCGCCTAAGCCCTTACGACTTCTCGCCTGACATCAGCGGTCCGAACAGTTCCCAGCTCTCGCCCTTGAACCGCATCATCTGCAGCTGCTCCAGCGGGGCGAAATCGGTCGGACTGGTCTTGATCTTGGTGCCCGGCAAATAGATGCCGATCTCGAAATTCAGGTTCGCCGCCTGCTTCATGATGTTCTCGCGGGT
Organism: Bradyrhizobium sp.; assembly: GCA_050726155.1. Taxonomy (GTDB): domain Bacteria; phylum Pseudomonadota; class Alphaproteobacteria; order Rhizobiales; family Xanthobacteraceae; genus Bradyrhizobium. The sequence continues at coordinate 7,424 of JBOHIT010000092.1, read as the reverse complement.
GAGGTCGTCCTTGCATTGCCGCAAGATCTGCTCGAGTCCCTTGGCGACGCCGTAGGCAAACACGGTCGCGGCATCCTCCTGATCGCCTTCGGGGTACCATTTGGTCATGAAGGCGCGCCATTCGTTCATCGCGGCATCGTCCTTCCACTGCGGATCCTTCGGATCCTTCAGATATGCCGCGCTGAGAACGCCCTGGCCGTTCTCGTAGCCGGCGGGCTTCATCACGCTGCCGACCGACACCGAAACGTTGGTCAGGAAATGTACCGGGTTCCATTTCAGCTCGCCGAGTTTCTTGATCGACTGGGCGGCAAACTTGGGCGTCGAGATGTTGATGAAGATGTCGGGGTTGGCGCCCTTGATCTGCACGACCTGCGAATCCACCGTCGGCGATGAGGTTTCGTAGGAGGACTCGATGATGATCAGCTTGTTGGCCTGATCGCCGAGGCCTTCGCGCAGGCCGACGACGTAATCCTTCCCGAAATCGTCGTTCTGATACATGACCCCGATGGTCTTGCCGGGATAGTTCTTCAGGATGTAGGCGGCATAGATCCGCGCCTCGACCTGGTAGCTGGGCTGCCAGCCGATCGTCCACGGAAAGCCCTTCGGGTCGTTCCATTTGGCTGCGCCGCTCGAGACGAAGATCTGCGGCACCTTCTTGGCGTTCATGTATTTCTGGATCGCGGTGTTACCGGGCGTGCCGAGCGGATTGAAGATCAGCAGCACCTCGTCGGCCTCGACCAGCTTGCGCGCCTGCTCCACGGTCTTGGCCGGATTGTAGCCGTCATCGTAGGAAATGAAGCTGATCTTGCGGCCGTTGATGCCGCCTTCGGCGTTGATCTTCTTGAAATAGGCGTCCTCGGTCTTGCCGATGGTGGCGTAGGAGGATGCCGGGCCCGAATAGGGCATGATGTTGCCGATCTTGATCTCGGTATCGGTCGCACCTGGGTCGTATTTCTTCTGCGCATTGGCCGAACTGGCGACCGCAACGGCGAGTAGTCCCGCCAACGCAACGGATGTAGCATGGTGCAAGATACGGTTGTGCATCATCGTCCTCCCTGACGTGCTGGCCGAGGCTCATGCAGTCTTTATTGTGAGGCCGCTTGGTGAGCCGTCGGATCGAATGCAGCAAACGCAGTATGCACGATCGGGATCATGTTGCCAGCCGGACGGTTGCCGTTCCTGTTCTCGGCAATTTCCGCGGAACGGAACTCCGAAGGGGAGCAACGCCTGTCAAATGAAGCCCGCGGCAAGCGTTCATGATGCGGATGCTTCGAAGGAAAGCCGTCACCGATGAATCCAGCCCAGAAAGCGCTCTGGTACATCGAAAGCCATCTTGCCGGGCCGTTGACGCTCGACGAGATATCTGTTGTCGCCGGCGTCTCGCGCTTCCATCTGGTGCGGGCGTTTGCGGCCGCGACCGGACTTTCGGTCATGCGCTATGCGCGCGCCCGGCGCCTCTCCAACGCGGCGCGTGCGCTCAGCGCCGGTGCGCCCGACATTCTCAGCCTCGCGCTGGATGCGGATTACAGCTCTCACGAAGCCTTCACCCGCGCGTTCCGCGACCATTTCGGCGTCACGCCGGAAGCGGTTCGCGCCGGAACGTGCCTCGAGCATCCAAAGCTTCAGGAGCCCATCGTCATGATTTCAACCGCACTCGATCATCTCAAGCCCCCGCGTTTCGAAATCGGCAAGGCCTTGCTCGTTGCCGGTGTCGGCGAACGCTGTACCCTCGAAAACCAGGGCGCCGGCATTCCAAGCCTGTGGCAGCGCTTCCATCAGACCGTCAACGACATTCCCGGCCGGATCGGCAAGGTGGCCTATGGCATCTGCTGCAACGGCGACGATGCCGGCAATTTCGACTATGTCGCCGGTGTCGAAGTGACTGACTTCTCCGACCTGCCGCGCGAATTCCAGAGCGTTCGGATTCCCGAACAGAAATACGCCGTGTTCACCCATCCCGAGCACATCTCGACGATTCGCCGTACCGTCAACACGATCTGGATTCACTGGCTGCCGGCGTCCGGCATGAAGGCCGCCGACGCGCCGAGTTTCGAGCGCTATGACGAGAAGTTCGATTCCTCGACCGGTAATGGCGGACTGGAGATATGGATACCGGTCCGCGAATAATGGCTGCAGTGCACCGATCATCGATGAGGGGCTAAGTCTCCCGCAGGGCTGCCCTGCGTTGCCGCGCGGCGGTTGGTTGCTTGGCAAGCCAAACCGACTTTGCCATAACATGGCGCAACGACATGTTGCGCGTGCGGGGTCGAGCCCAAGAGTCCGCCTGCAGCCATAAAAAGCCGGGAGGATTTCATGGGAAATGTCCGCGTTCTCGCCACCGATCTGGAGTTTCCGGAAGGCCCGGTGGTGATGCCTGATGGCTCGGTCGTGCTGGTCGAAATCCGCGGCCGGCGGCTGACGCGGATCTGGCCGGACGGCCGCAAGGAGGTGGTCGCGGAGATTCCCGGCGGCCCCAATGGCGCAGCGCTTGGCCCCGACGGCAAAATGTATGTCTGCAACAATGGTGGCTTCAGCTGGATACCCACGGGCAAGGTGATCATGCCGGGTCCGCAGCCCGATGACTATCTCGGCGGCTCGATCCAGCGCGTCGACCTCTCGAGCGGCAAGGTCGAGACGGTGGTCGATAAATGCGGCGAGCATCCGCTGCGGGGTCCGAACGATCTCGTTTTCGACAAGCACGGCGGCCTGTGGTTCTCTGAACTTGGCAAGCGCCGCGCCCGCGATATGGATGTCGGCGGCATCTACTACGTCAAACCCGGCATGAAGGAGATCGTCGAAATCGTGCACGGCGTGCTGCCGGCCAACGGCATCGGGCTGTCACCGGACGAGAACACTGTCTATATCGGCGAAACCCCGACGGCGCGGCTATGGGCCTACGAGCTTTCCGCGCCCGGCACGCTGAAGCCGCGTGAAGTGATCTATCGCGGCGAACGCGGCAAGCCGATCGCGGGCCTCGGCGGCTACCAGATGTTCGACTCGCTTGCCGTCGAAGCGTCAGGCAATGTCTGCGTCGCGACGCTGATCTCGGGCTGCATCTCGGTGATTGCGCCCGACGGCACGCTGGTCGAGCAGGTGCCGACCGGCGACCGCATGACCACCAATATCGCCTTCGGCGGCCCCGAGTTGAAAACCGCCTACATCACGCTGTCAGGCAAGGGTGAACTGATCGCGATGGATTGGCCGCGCCCCGGCCTGCCGCTTAATTTCTTGAACAAGTGAACGGATACACAGATGGCCTGGCTTGAACCGGTTACCCTTCGCGGCGCCTACGCGCGGCTCGAACCGCTGTCGCACGATCAACGCGACGGCCTGACCGAAGCGGTGCGGGACGGCGAATTGTCGAAGCTCTGGTACACGTTCGTGCCGGCGCCTGAAGACATGACCAAGGAAATCGACCGCCGGCTGGGCTTGCAGGCGGCAGGCTCGATGCTGCCGTTCACGGTGTTCGATGCCGACGGCAGGATTTCGGGCATGACCACCTATATGAACGTCGATGCCCCCAATCGTCGCGTCGAGATCGGCTCCACCTGGTACGCCAAGCGTGTGCAGCGCAGCGCCGTCAACACGCAGTGCAAATTGCTGCTGCTGACGCACGCGTTCGAGAAGCTCGATTGCATTGCGGTAGAATTCCGCACGCACTTCTTCAACCAGCAGAGCCGCCGCGGCATCGAGCGCCTGGGCGCCAAGCAGGACGGTATTTTGCGCAACCACGTCATCGCGCCGAATGGCACGTTGCGTGACACCGTGGTCTTCAGCATTATCGCCGGCGAGTGGCCGACGGTGAAGGCGCATCTCAATTATCAACTCAATGACAAGGCGCGGTAAGCGCCGTTTAGAAGGTATGATGGAAACGTTTGATTATGTGATCATCGGCGCGGGCTCCGCCGGCAGCGTGCTCGCCAATCGCCTTGGCGAAGATGCGGGCAGCAGAGTCTGCGTGCTGGAAGCAGGCGGCAGGGATTGGCATCCCTACATCCATCTGCCGGCCGGTTTCATCAAGACGTTCCACATGAAGAGCGTCAACTGGGCCTACCAGCAGGAGCCCGGACCGTGGACCGGCGGCCGCAGCATCTATGCGCCGCGCGGCAAGACGCTCGGCGGTTCGTCGTCGATCAACGGTCATATCTACAACCGCGGCCAGCGTCAGGATTTCGACACCTGGGCGCAGCTCGGCAACCGCAGCTGGGGCTATCCCGACGTGCTGCCCTATTTCCGGCGGCTGGAGCGGCGCGTCGGCGAGGGCGATGAAACCTATCGCGGACGCGACGGCAATCTGACCGTCACCACCATGGATTGGCGCGATCCGCTCTGCGAGGCCTTCATGGAAGGCGCCGTCAGCCTCGGCATTCCCAAAAACCCCGATTACAACGGCGCGATCCAGGAGGGTGTCTCCTACGCCCAGCGCACCATTCAGAACGGCCTGCGCGTCAGCGCGGCGACCGCGTTCCTGCATCCGGCGGTGAAGCGGGGCAATGTCGATGTCCGTACCCATGCGCATGTCACCAACATCATCTTCGAAGGCAAGCGCGCCGTCGGCGTCCGTTACCTCAAAGGCGGCAAGGGCGGTGTACCCACCGAGGTGCGCGCCAACAAGGAAGTGATCCTGTCCGGCGGCACCTATAATTCGCCGCAGGTATTGCAATTGTCCGGCGTTGGCTCACCGGATTTGTTGCAGTCGCACGGCATCGAAGTGCGTCACGCGCTGCCCGGGGTCGGCGAGGGCTTGCAGGACCACTACGCGCCGCGCTCGGTCGCGCGCGTCAAGAACATCCGGACCATCAATGAACTCCGGCGTGGCTTGAGCCTCTGGGTCGAGGCGCTGAAATGGGCAACGACGCGGCGCGGGCTACTCTCGCTGTCGCCGACCATGGTCTATTGCTTCTGGCACTCCGGCGAGACCACCGAAAGCTCCGACCTGCAGCTGACATTCACGCCCGCAAGCTACAAGGAGGGTGTGCAGGGCCAGCTCGAGGACGAACCCGGCATGACCATCGCCTCGTGGCAGCAGCGCCCGGAAAGCCGCGGTTATGTCCGCATCCGCTCGGCCGATCCGTTCCAGCCTCCGATCATCCAGACCAATTATCTGGTCGAAGAGCTCGATCGCCGCGTTGTCGTCGCCGGCATGAAGCTGGCGCGCCGGCTGCTCGGCTCCGGACCGCTGTCGCAATATTACGCCTATGAGGATTTCCCCGGGCCGAAAGTGCAGAGCGACGACGAGTTTCTCGCCGCGGCGACCGAGCGCGGCACCACCACGTTCCATCCCGGCTGCACCTGCCGCATGGGCCCGGCGGATGCCAAATGGGCCGTGGTCGACGACCAGCTGCGCGTCCACGGCCTGCAAGGCCTGCGCGTCGTCGACGCATCGATCATGCCGCGGATGATCTCGGCCAATCTCAATGCCTCGACGTTGATGATTGCCGACAAGGCCTCCGACCTGATCCGCGGCAAGGCCGCTCCGGAGGCGGCGCGGGTTTAGCGGGCCTGGACGCGCAATAAAAAGCCGCTCCCGAAGGAGCGGCTCAAAGGCTCAATGACCGATGCCGGCTGGCTTCAGCCGTAAACGAACACGTGGTCCTTCAGGTCGATGGCCGGGAATTCGTCCTTCTCCGCCCAATAATCCTGGTTGTGCTGCCATTCCGGCTTGTCGCCGCGCTTCGGCAGCAGGTGCATGCCACGCATCATGTAGCCGGGATTGAAATTTTCAGAATCGATCCACGGCAACAGCGGCATGTTGTGGTCTTCCGCCCGCAGCTTCGGCTCCACTTTCTTAGCGCCGGTTTCCTTCATGTGGTTGAGCAGCCGGCACACGAAGTCGGCGACGAGATCGACCCGCAAGGTCCAGCTGGCGCGGAAATATCCGAACACCCAGACCAGGTTGGGCACGCCGGTGAACATCATGCCGCGATAGGTCACGGTATCGGCGAAATCCAGCTTCTTGCCGTCGACCGCGAATTCGATGTCGCCATTCGCCGAGAGGTTGAAACCGGTCGCGGTAATGATGATGTCGGCCTCCAGCTCCTTGCCCGATTTCAGCAGGATGCCCTTTTCGGTGAAGCGCTCGATCTCGTCGGTGACGACCGAGGCCTTGCCCGACTTGATGCCCTGGAACAGGTCGCCGTCGGGAATGAAGGCGATGCGCTGCCGCCACGGGCGATATTTCGGCGTGAAGTGGGTGGCGATATCGTAATCCTTGCCGAGATAGGCCTCCACCGCCGACAGCAGATCCTTCTTCGCCGCTTCCGGCTCCTCGAAGGTCTTGCGCGTGAAGGCGTCCTGGTCGAACAGGATTTTTCGCCGGGTGATTTCGTGGATCCACTTCTCGTCGACCTGCAACTGTCGCAGTTGCTCGGCGATTTCGATCGCGTTGCGGCCGGTGCGGAAATAGGTTGGCGAACGCTGCAGCATGGTGACATGCGCGACGTCGTTGGCCAGCGCGGGGATCAGCGTCGCGGCGGTGGCGCCGGAGCCGATCACGATGACGCGCTTGTCCTTGTAGTCGAGATCTTCAGGCCATTTCTGCGGATGGACGATTTTGCCCTTGAACTTGGCCATGTCCTTCCACTCCGGCGTATAGCCCTCGGTGTGGCGGTAGTAGCCCTGGCACATCCAGAAGAAATTGGTGGTGAAGTGAAGTTTTTCACCGGTATCGTTGCGCGTGGCCTCGATGGTCCAGAGGTTCTGCTCGCTCGACCAAGCCGCCGAATTGATGGTGTGCTGATAGCGGATGTGACGGGCGAGATCGTTCTCCTCGATGACGTCGCCCATGTATCTGAGGATCTCGGCCGCGCTGGCGATCGGCGCCGAGGTCCACGGCTTGAAGCGGTAGCCGAACGTGTGCAGGTCGCTGTCGGAGCGGATGCCGGGATAACGGTGCGTGCTCCAGGTGCCGCCGAAGGTCTTCTGGGTTTCGAGTGCTACGAAACTCGTTCCCGGACATTGCGTGGTGAGGTGATAGGCGGCGCCGACGCCGGAGATGCCGGCGCCCGCGATCAGGACGTCGAAATGTTCGGTCGGGGCGGATGAGGCGGCGTGGATCTGGGTTTGAACGTTCATCTTCCCTGTTCTTCTTTGTTGCTTGTTATGCCGTCCGGAAAGCAAAACGCCAGAACCGAAGTTCCGGCGTGATGGTCTTGCGCGCTAGACTTCGCGGCGGCTCAGGAACGCCAGCCGCTCGAACAGATGCACGTCCTGCTCGTTCTTCAAGAGCGCGCCGTGCAGCGGCGGGATCAGCTTGCGCGGATCACGCTCGCGGAGCATTTCCGGGGTGATGTCCTCGTTGAGCAGCAGTTTCAGCCAGTCGAGCAGCTCCGATGTCGACGGCTTCTTCTTCAGGCCCGGCACCTCGCGCACCTCGAAGAAGATCCGCAACGCTTCTTCGACCAGGCGCTTCTTGATGTTGGGGA
>JBOHIT010000091.1:0-3597 GCA_050726155.1 Bradyrhizobium sp. | reverse complement strand
ACTGAGCATGGAAGAAGCACCACACCATCCGCACATGCATGCACGCGGGGTTTTCATTGATGTGGATGGAGTCGTCCAACCTGCGCCAGCACCACGCTTCAGCAGAACCATCCCGCAGGACCCGTCGGCACCGAAAAAGGTGGTGGATACGCCCCTTTCAGAGGCTCTCTACGGATGGATGGATCGCGACCAAATCGAGAGGCTCCGCGCATCAGGCCTCACGATCCAACCGTAAGTGATATCTTTTGATTTCAGGATCGGCCGCAGCGAACTGGCGGGCTGTCTTCCGCGAAATATTGGTACCCTCTTGTCGCGGAATGCTTACACCGCCGCGAGATGCGTCGTTTCGTCGGCTAGCGCGCAAGCTATACGAGTACACTGAATGTACCTTCGGCGCACTAAATACCGAGATAATGGCTCTTAATGTGCTCGCTCTTGCACAGTTCGGAAGCTGCTCCCTGAAGAACTACGCGTCCACCTTCCAGCACGTAGGCGCGTTTCGCCGCTTTCAAGGCGAGATTAATATCCTGCTCCACGAGCAAAACAGTTAGCCCGGTATCAATCAGCCTTCGGATAGCTTCGTACAACTCACGGATGACGAGGGGGGCTAGTCCGAGTGATGGTTCATCCAACATAAGTAACTTGGGCCGGCCCATCAGTGCGCGCCCGATCGCCAGCATCTGCTGCTGCCCCCCCGACATGGCCCCTGCAATCTGCTGATGCCGCGCTCCAAGTATCGGGAATAAGCCAAAAACCTCATCCAGCACCTTCATGCGATCTGCGCTGTTCGGCAACGGGGTGCCTCCGACAAGTAGATTTTCCCTGACCGTTAGACCGGCGAAAACGCGCCGTGCCTCTGGGACCTGGATAAGGCCATTTCGGGCAATCACATAGGGAGGAATATCGCGAACAGATTGGCCAAGGAATTCAATCTCACCTGAAAAAGGTCGAAGCCCGGACAAGCATCGTAACAACGTTGACTTTCCCGCGCCGTTCGAGCCCAGGATCGCCACAACTTCCCCTTCATTAACTTTAAGGTCGATGCCATGAAGAACCTGCAGGGCCCCGTAACCTGCATAAACGTTCGAAATGTTGAGCATTGTCATCATTCAGAGCCGCCGAGATACGCAGTGATCACCAGCGGATCATGACTCACTTCCTGCGGCGTTCCCAAGCAGATGGCATCGCCAGCATCGAGCACCAAAATCCGGTCGCATAGTGCCATCACCGCTCGCATCATGTGCTCAATGACGACGACAGTAATCCCGGTATCACGAATTCGACGAATGTTCTGAATTGCGTCATCCGCCTCCCGAGGGGTCAATCCACCCAGAATTTCGTCGAGCAGTATCAGACGGGGACGCGTTGCCAACGCCCGCGCAATCTCAAGCCGGCGCTGCTCGACTAGAGTGAGGTCACCCGATTTCACATCCTGACGCACCGACAGTGCCATATCCTCGAGAATTTTGTCGGCAAGTCGTGATGCCTGCTCAGGCGCATCTTGAACCAATGCAGCTGCAATGACGACTTCGCGCGCGCTCAGCGTCGAGAACGCCTGTGTAATTTGAAATGTCCGTGCGATGCCGCGGGCACAAACCTCGTAAGGGGCCAGTGACTGTATCTCCGCACCATCAAACAGGATGGTTCCGGACGTTGGCCTTTCAAAACCTCCGAGCATGGAGAACATGGTCGTCTTGCCCGCGCCGTTTGGCCCGATAACGCCAAAGATCTCGCCGCTCTTCACAATGAAGGAAACCTTGTTGACCGCGGTCAGGCCACCGAAGGTCTTTGTGAGTTGCTTGGTCTCCAGCACCGTGGTGCCAACCGGTAAGGCCGGCATGATCGCCTTATCTGGAATCGACGCGGGCGCGGCCTGAGCAATTCGCAAGCGGCCTCTCGATAGGCCCCATCGTGAAAGACCTGCGACGATTCCCCCCGGCCACACTAGAATGACGGCAACGAGCGCAGCACCGTAGATCATGTGATGAAGTGCGCCGCCGCCATGCTCGGCGAAATAGACCCGCATGAACTCGCCGAACGGCATCAGTAAAAGCGGGCCAAGCAACGGACCGATCAAAGTTCCGGCGCCACCGACGACTGTAAACAACAAGATATAGATCGTGATTTCGATCCCGAACATCGATAGCGGATCGATGAATCCCACGAACTGCGCCTGAAGGCTGCCGGCAAGCGCCGTTGCAAATGCACTGAGCGCGAAGGCACTTTGCTTTATTTTAAAAGGATTGACGCCCATTGCGGCCGCAGCGGATTCATTGTCGTGCACCGCGCGCCAGAAAAAGCCTACCCGCCCTGTATAGAGCCCGGATACAACCGCCAGCAGACTGCAAAGCATTCCTGCTACAACAAACATGAAGGAGGACGGCTCTTCGAAACGAAAGTCCCAGACTGTTTTTCCTACAGTTTGTGTGTAGAGGCCGTTCGTGCCACCGAGTTCGCGAATCCCGCTCACGCCAAACTCAAGAACGTATGAGAACGCAAGCGTCAGGAGGGAAAAGACGAGCGGGCTGAGGCCCCAGCGAAATGGCAGATAACCCAGCGCAACCGCCGCGGCAGCTGCCACGATTCCGCCGGCGATCATACCAATCCAAGGACTTACTCCATAGGCCAGCGTCAAATAAGTCGAAACGTAGCCTCCGATGCCGAAGAAAGCGGCGTGGCCAAATGAAATCTGGCCGACAAATCCGCCGATGATATTCCATGCGACGCACAGATACATCCAGGTCAGTAAACTAACTACGATGCTGATGACATATGAGCCGGCAAATTGCGCCAGCAGAACAACTGCAACGGCGATCAGGGCAATGCTGATCGCGATCTGTCGATCAATACGAGAAAGCAGCATTTTCATGCGTTACTTCCGCGTCCAAACAGACCTCTTGGACGAAAAAGAAGAGCAAGGCCGAATACAACATAGGTCAACGACGGCGCTGCTGCGCTATTGAGTAGCGCGCCTGCGAGTGATTCAATCACGCCGATGATGAGAGCGCCGAAGAATGCACCTCGCAGATCTCCCAATCCGCCGAGAACGACAACGAGCAACGAGAGAAGACTAAATCGGATGCCCACAGAGGGCGTCGCATAGGAGAAGGTCATCAGACATCCGGCGGGGATCGCAAGGAGGGCGATGCAGCCCACAAAGACAAGCATCTGCGATCGCTCGATGTTAACGCCGCAGAGCCAGGCCATGGTCGGGTCCTGTGCAGTCGCACGAATTCGATGACCGGTATCGGTCCGCGTTAGAAAGAGCGAAAGCGCGGCGCAAACAAGAATCGAGAGTACGAAACCAGCAAGCTGCGGCGCGCCGATAACGACGCCTCCAATTCGATATGCGGCATCCGCAAATGCCGATCTAGTGTTGAGCAGATCGGCGCCGAAAATCATCAGCACCGCGCTCTGAATGACAAAGGATAAACCGATCGTGAGTTGGGCCTGCATCAGCGGGCTGGATCCGAGGACCGGACGGATAACGAACCTGAACAACACGAAGCCGAATGCGGCCATAATGGGCAAAAGCACGATAACCGCGATGTATGGATTCAAGCCGAAGTGGTGATTCAGGACGACGATGCCGTACAT
>JBOHIT010000090.1:0-4743 GCA_050726155.1 Bradyrhizobium sp. | reverse complement strand
AGAGCGCAAACGGATTGTGCGAGGCGTACGCGGATTCGATGATCGCGTCCTTGGAGAAATAGCCCGCGAACATCGGAAAACCGGTCAAGGCCAGCGTTCCCACGCACATCACCGCGACCGTGGAGGGACTCTTGCGCCACAGCCCGCCCATGTTGCGGATGTCCTGCTCGTGATGCATCGCGTAGATCACCGAGCCCGAGCCCAAAAACAGCAGCGCCTTGAAGAAGGCGTGCGTGAACAGATGGAAGATGCCGACCGAATAAGCCCCCGCCCCCATCGCCACGAACATGTAGCCGAGTTGCGAACAGGTCGAGTAGGCGACGATGCGCTTGATGTCGTTCTGCACGAGGCCGATGGTCGCCGCGAAGAACGCGGTGGTGGCGCCGAAGAACATCACGGCGGCCTGCGCGTTCGGCGCCAGCTCGAACAGCGGCGACAGCCGTGCCACCATGAAGACGCCGGCGGTCACCATGGTCGCGGCGTGGATCAGCGCCGAGACCGGCGTCGGGCCCTCCATCGCGTCCGGCAACCAGGTGTGCAGCAGGAACTGGGCGGATTTGCCCATCGCGCCCATGAACAGCAGCAAGCAGGTCAGCGTCAGCGCGTCGGCCTGCCAGCCGAACACGTTGATGGTCTTGCCGGCCAGTCCGGGGGCGCCCGCAAAAATCGTATCGAAATCGGTCGACTTGAGCAGCATGAAGACGGCGAAGATGCCGAGCGCAAAACCGAAATCGCCGACGCGGTTGACCACGAAGGCCTTGATCGCCGCCGCATTGGCCGTCGGCTTCTTGTACCAGAAGCCGATCAGCAGATAGCTCGCCAGACCGACGCCTTCCCAGCCGAAGAACATCTGGACCAGATTGTCCGAGGTCACCAGCATCAGCATCGCGAAGGTGAACAGCGACAAATAGCCGAAGAAGCGCGGCCGGTTCGGATCCTCGTCCATGTAGCCGATGGAATAGAGGTGAACGAGCGCGGACACGGTGTTGACCACGACCAGCATCACCGCGGTCAGGGTGTCGACGCGCAGCGACCACGCGACCTGAAGATCACCCGAATTGATCCACGGGAACAGCGCAATGCGGGCGTCATGGTGCATGAAGCCGACATCGACCAGCGTGACCCAGGACAGGCCGGCCGAAATCATCAGCAGGCACGTCGTGATCAGTTCGGCCGCGCGCGAGCCGGCCGCCGCCGGTTCGGCCGGCGCATGATGATCGTCATGGCCGTGGTCATCATGGGCATGGTCGTCACCATGTTCACCGTGAGCGGCCGCGGCATGCGCGCCGTGCCCGTGACCGTCATCATGATGCTCGACTTCGTCGCCGCTCGGGTTGCGCGCATGCGCGCCGAAAATGGCGATCAGGCCGGCCAGAATGGCGCCCAGCAGCGGCAGAAAGACGATTGCCTGAACCATAGCTGCGCCTAGCCCTTCATCAAATTAACGTCTTCAACCGCGATCGAACCGCGGTTGCGGAAATACACCACCAGCACGGCAAGACCGATCGCCGCTTCCGCGGCCGCGACCGTCAGCACCAGCAGCGCAAACACCTGGCCGACGATGTCGCCGAGGAAGGTCGAGAAAGCCACCAAATTGATATTGACCGAGAGCAGGATCAGCTCGATCGACATCAGGATGACGATGATGTTCTTGCGGTTGAGGAAGATGCCGAGGATCCCGAGCGTGAACAGGATCGCGCCGACCGCAAGATAGTGTCCGAGGCCGATCGTCATTTCACCCACTCCGCCGCGTCCGCGTCCTGCAGGCCCTGGCCCGAGGCCACCTTGCGCACGCTCATCGCGAGCTCCGGCGTCCGCGCGTTCTGCACGTTGATGTCCTGCCGCTTGACGCTGACCTTGTGGCGCAGCGTCAGCACGATGGCGCCGATCATCGCGACCAGCAGCACCATGCCGGCGAGCTGAAAGTAATGGATGTACTTGGTATAGAGCACGAGGCCGAGCGCCTGGGTGTTGGTGATATCGTTCGGGATCGCCGCCGTGATGTTCTTGGTCACGGACGGATTGATCGCCCAACCGCCGACCACCAGCAGCAGCTCGAACACGAAGATGCCGCCGATCACGAGCCCGATCGGCAGATACTGCATGAAGCCCTCGCGCAGTTCGACGAAGTCGACGTCGAGCATCATGATCACGAACAGGAACAGCACAGCAACCGCGCCGACATAGACCACGATCAGCATCATGCCGAGGAATTCGGCGCCCATCAGGATGAACAGGCCCGAGGCGTTGACGAAGGCCAGGATCAGATACAGCACGGAGTGAACGGGATTGCGCGAGACAATCACCATCACCGCCGACGCCACGCAGACGCCGGCAAAGACATAAAAGAACAGCGCGGGAAGGATCATGCCCTCACCTCACCGGTACGGCGCGTCGAGTTCGATCGATTTCGCAATCTCACGCTCCCAACGGTCGCCATTGGCGAGCAATTTCGCCTTGTCATAATACAGTTCCTCGCGGGTCTCGGTCGCGAATTCGAAATTCGGTCCCTCGACGATGGCATCGACCGGGCAGGCCTCCTGGCACAGGCCGCAATAGATGCATTTCACCATGTCGATGTCGTAGCGCACGGTGCGGCGGGTGCCGTCGTTGCGGCGCGGGCCGGCCTCGATCGTGATCGCCTGCGCCGGGCAGATCGCCTCGCACAGCTTGCAGGCGATGCAGCGCTCTTCGCCGTTCGGATAGCGGCGCAGCGCGTGCTCGCCGCGGAAGCGCGGCGAGATCGGCCCCTTCTCGAACGGATAGTTCAGCGTCGGCTTCGGCTTGAAGAAATAGCGCATGGCGAGGAAGAACGCCGATACGAACTCGGTCAAGAGAAGCGAGCGGGCGGTTGCGTTGATATTGACACTCATAGCGACCTCACTTCGGCGCGATGCCGGCGAATTGCAGCACCCCGGCCACAATCACCACCATCGCCAGCGACAGCGGCAGGAACACCTTCCAGCCGAGCCGCATCAGTTGATCGTAGCGGTAGCGCGGCACGATCGCCTTCGCCATCGCGAACATGAAGAACATGAAGAACACCTTGAGGATGAACCAGATCACTCCGGGCACCCAGGTAAACGGCGGCAACGCGACCGGCGGCAGCCAGCCGCCGAGGAACAGGATCGCGGCCATCGCGCACATCGTGGTGATCGCGACGTATTCGCCGAGCATGAACAGCAGATACGGCGTCGAGCCGTATTCGACCATGAAACCGGCGACCAGTTCGGACTCGGCTTCAACGAGATCGAACGGCGGGCGGTTGGTCTCGGCCAGCGCCGAGACGTAGAACACCACGAACATCGGGAACAGCGGCCAGACATACCAGTTCAGGATGGTCAGTTGCGGCAGACCGATCAGGCTGCCGATCCCGCGGGTGTTCTGCGCTTCCACCACCGCCGACAGGTTCAGCGAGCCGGCGCACAGCAACACCGTGATGATGACGAAGCCGATCGAGACCTCGTAGGACACCATCGGGGCGGCCGAGCGAAGTGCCGCCAGGAACGGATATTTCGAGTTGGACGACCAGCCGGCCATGATGATGCCGTAGATCGACAGCGACGAGATCGCGAAAATATAGAGCACGCCGACATTGATGTCGGAGATCACCCAGCCGAGATCCATCGGGATCACCGCCCAGGCGGCCAGCGCCAGGATACAGGACACCAGCGGCGCCAGCAGGAACACGCCCTTGTTGGAGCCGGACGGGATGATCGGTTCCTTCAGCACGAACTTCAAAAGGTCGGCGAAGGATTGCAGCAGGCCCCATGGGCCGACGACGTTGGGACCGCGGCGGATCTGCACCGCCGCCCAGATCTTGCGATCGGCGAGCAGGATGTAGGCGATCGCGACCAGCAGCAGCACGAGCAGCAGGACGCTCTGCGCGACCATGATGATCAGCGGCCAGAGAAAGCCGGTCCAGAACGCGCTTGCAAAGAATTCAGCCATCAGTTCACGCTCACTCCGCTGCCGTCAGCATTTGCCCGGACGCCAGCCGGGAACATTCCGCCATCACCGCCGACGCGCGTGCGATCGGGTTGGTGAGGTAGAAATCCTCGACCGAAGTCTTGAACGGGGTCTTGTCGACGCTGCCGCCCTTGCCGGCCAGCGCCTTGACGTCATCCGCCCTGCCCGGCTCGATCTGGTCGAGGCGCATCAGATGCGGCGCGACCTTGAACAGCGCCTGGCGCAACGCCTGCAATGAATCATAGGGCAGCTTCTTGCCCAGCACGTCCGACAGCGCGCGGACGATCGCCCAATCCTCGCGCGCCTCACCCGGCGGGAACGCGGCGCGGTTGGCGATCTGCGCCCGGCCCTCGGTGTTGACGTAGATGCCGGATTTCTCGGTATAGGCCGCACCCGGCAGGATGACGTCGGCGCGATGTGCGCCGCGGTCGCCATGGGTGCCGATATAGACCACGAAGGTCCCGTCCGGCACTTTGACGTCATCGGCGCCGAGCAGGAACAGCACGTCGAGCGTGCCGAACGTGGTCATTTGCGCCAGGCTGAGGCTCCCGGCGCCGGCCGCAAAGCCGACATCGAGCGCGCCGGCGCGCGACGCGGTATCCTGCAACACGCCAAAGCCGTTCCAGCCGTCCTTCAGCGCGCCGATGTCGACCGCGAGCTTGGCGGCGAGCGCCAGCACCGCCGCGCCGTCATGGCGCGCCAGCGAACCGGCGCCGACCAGCACGATCGGGTTCTTGGCGCCCTTGAGCACCTCGGCGACGGACTGCTTGCCGG